>NZ_JAMPSW010000037.1:0-35758 GCF_028484855.1 Providencia sp. PROV033
AAAGGATTAGGGGTTAATCAGGAATACCTAAAAAGCGGTGAATAGCGCGTAGTACATGTTCTGGTTTTTCAGCATGTACCCAATGGCCCGCATCTGCGACTACCCATGCCTTTGCTTGAGGAAACTGCCCAGCAATGTCTTCACGATATTCAGCTTGTACATAAGGAGACTTTCCACCAGGAATGAGCAATACCGGTTTATTCCACGCAGGCACTGTTTTCCAACCAATAATTTTTTCATAGTTGGCTTTGAGGGCGGGAAGGTTGAATTTCCATTCGCCTTGCTTAAAGGATTTCAGTAAAAATTGAATCACGCCGTCTTCAGGGATAAATTGGCGCATAATGTTACTGGCATCTTGGCGAGTTTTGACTTGCGCTTGCGTTGTCGCTTCTAACGCGGCAATGATTTCATCATGACGGCGGACTTGATAAGCGACTGGGGCAATGTCAATTGCCACGATTTTTTCAATAAAATCAGGTGCTATCTCGCTGGCCGCCATGGCAATCTTACCGCCCATGGAGTGACCTATCAAAATGGTACTGTGATAACCAAGGGATTTAACCAGAGTGATCACATCTTCAGCCATATCTCGGTATTCCATTTCATTGGAACGAAAAGAATCACCATGATTGCGTACATCAATTTGAATGGTATCGAAATAGTTTTGTAAGTCGCGACCTAAAACCCCTAAATTATTCAGATCGCCAAAGAGCCCATGGATCAAAACAACGGGGGGGGTGGTGATCGGGTTTTCAGGTTTATGGATTGTATAATTAAGTAATTCGGTCATATTTGAACTAGGATTAATGTTGTTTGCCGGATGAGGGGCTTATCATGGCATGGTGATGAGGAAAAACCAAATTTGTGCAATAGCAAACAAGATAACTTACTGAAATATCGTAAAACTTAACCCATTGTTTGTTTTAAGTTATTGAAATTTTAATTGTTTTGTTTTTTTTAAATCTGGCTTATAATCTGGCGCGAATTTTAGATTAAGAAAGTACTGGGAAAAAATGAAAACGATAGAAGTTGATGAAGAGCTTTACCGCTATATTGCAAGTCACACACAGCATATCGGTGAAAGTGCATCGGATATTTTACGCCGTATGCTAAATTTCAAATCCGCGCAGCAGCCAGTACCCGCAGCAAAAGAAGTGAATTTAACACCATTAGCGCCGCAAGATGCGCCGGTGATGAATACTAAGGTGGTTGCACAGAATCCAGTTAGAGTGATCAGAGAATTATTACTCTCTGATGCCTATGCGGAAAAAAACAAAGCGATCGATCGCTTTATGCTAATTCTTTCAACGTTGTATAGCTTAGATGCGAAGAGCTTTGAGCGCGCAACAGAGTCAATGCATGGTCGTACCCGTGTTTACTTTGCTGGTGATGAGCAAACTTTATTGGCTGCGGGCAAGCAGTCAAAACCTCGTCATATACCGGGCACACCATATTGGGTGATCACCAATACCAACACCAATCGCAAGCGCAGTATGATTGATGCGATTATGCAAGAGATGAACTTCCCTGCGAATGTCATCGAAAAAGTTGGTAATACTATCTAAACATTGTGAAGTCACTGGTGTTTCACGCTAAGCATCAGTGCTTTGGGAGATAACAAGTGGCAATTCATGAACGAGCAGGGCAGCTTCCATTTCAAAGTGATTTGATTAACGTTGCTCAGTTAACGGCTCAATATTATACCCAGCAACCGGATCCTGAGGTGTCTTCTCAGGCAGTCAAATTTGGGACATCCGGTCATCGCGGTAGTTCGCTACGTAATAACTTTAATGAAAATCACATTCTGGCGATTGCTCAAGGCATTGCCGATTTACGCAAGCAGCAAGGTGTAACAGGACCTTGTTACGTGGGGAAAGATACCCATGCGCTGTCAGAAGCTGCATTTATTACTGTGATTGAAGTGTTAGCAGCGAACCAAGTTCATGTTATTGTTCAAGAAAATAATGGTTTTACTCCAACGCCAGCTATCTCCCACGCTATTTTAAGCTATAACCAAACACATAAAGATGTCGCTGATGGCATTGTTATCACTCCTTCCCATAACCCACCGGAAGATGGCGGAATTAAATATAATCCTGCCAACGGTGGTCCTGCGGATACAGATTTAACTTCCGTTATTGAAAAACGCGCGAATCAGTTGCTGGCGACCGATCTTGATGGCGTGAAGCGGTTAGATTTTGCTGATGCAATGGAAAGCGGTTTTGTGTCTGAGCAAGATTTAGTGATGCCGTATGTTCACGCATTAGGCGATGTTATTGATATGCAAGCTATCCAAAAGTCAGGATTAAAAATTGGCGTCGATCCGCTAGGTGGCTCGGGTATTGAATACTGGAAAAAAATTGCGGAATATTATCAACTGGATATTGAAATAGTGAATGACCAGCTTGATCAAACCTTCCGTTTTATGCCGTTAGATCACGATGGTGTGATCCGCATGGACTGTTCATCCCGTTGGGCGATGGCGGGTTTGCTTGGCATGAAAGAAAAATTTGATTTAGCCTTTGCAAACGATCCTGATTATGACCGTCATGGTATCGTTACCCCGAGCGGGTTAATGAATCCTAACCATTATCTTGCAGTTGCGATTGATTACCTATTTCAAAATCGCCCTCAATGGGGGAAAGATGTTGGTGTTGGCAAAACCTTAGTCTCCAGTGCCATGATTGATCGTGTTGTCAATGATATGGGGCGCGAATTGATTGAAGTGCCCGTTGGTTTTAAATGGTTTGTCGATGGGTTATTTAATGGCAGCCTTGGGTTTGGTGGTGAAGAAAGTGCAGGCGCTTCATTCTTGAAGTTTGACGGTACTCCGTGGTCGACAGATAAAGACGGGATTATCTTATGCTTACTTGCCGCAGAAATCACAGCAGTAACCGGAGAAAATCCCCAGCAGCGTTACAATAAACTCGCTGAAAAATTTGGTGCGCCAATCTACAGCCGCATTCAAGCAAAAGCAACCCACGAGCAGAAAGCTAAGCTGAGTAAATTGTCCCCAGAAATGGTGTCAGCAGATACGTTAGCAGGGGATCAGATTACGCAGCGTTTGACTGCGGCGCCCGGAAATGGTGCTTCAATCGGTGGATTAAAAATTATGACCGACTACGGCTGGTTTGCAGCACGTCCATCTGGCACTGAAGAAGCCTACAAAATTTATTGTGAAAGTTTCCGTGGTGAAGAGCACCTTCATTTAATCGAGAAAGAAGCGATCGAAATCGTGAGTAAAGTGATTAGCTAATTCCTACCTTACAAGCGGGCGCTTTTCGCCCGCTTATCATGACTAAATCACTCGATAGTGAAAAATAGCATATTCAGGATTTTATCCCTTTTTTAGCGCGCATCACTTCATAAAATTGTGGTAGCTGATTCTGTGACGCTATTAACAAAATTGTTTTCTTTTCTGACTCACTAAATCTCACTTTTTGTTTTTGCCATTGAGACGTAATAACCGTTGCAGCTAGTGGCATGGAATGATACAACTTTAAGAATCTGGGTGATGTTAACTAACAATATTGAAGGTAGGTAAGGTCAATGAGTCAGGTTTATAATTACAGCGCAGGTCCAGCAATGTTACCTGTTGAAGTCATGCGCCGCGCGGAGCAAGAGTTTTGTAACTGGAAAGGTCTAGGGGTTTCTGTGATGGAAGTTAGCCATCGCGGAAAAGATTTTATTGAAGTGGCAAAAGAAGCTGAACAAGATTTACGCGACTTATTAAATATCCCTGACAATTATAAAGTTTTATTCTGTCATGGCGGTGCCCGTGCCCATTTTGCGACACTACCAATGAACTTATTAGGCGATAAAACGACGGCTGACTATATTGTTAGTGGCTATTGGTCCGAATCCGCGGCTAAAGAAGCAACAAAATATTGCACACCGAATGTGATTGACGTTGTTCAAGAAAACAATGGGGTTGTGAGTATTAAACCAATGAGTGAATGGCCGTTAAGCAAAGATGCTGCGTATGTTCACTATTGCCCAAATGAAACTATTGGTGGTTTGGCTATCCATGAAGAGCCGGATTTCCCTGCGGATAAAATTATTGTTGCAGACTACTCTTCTGCCATTTTATCCAAGCCAATTGATGTCAGTCGATATGGCGTTATTTATGCTGGTGCTCAGAAGAATATTGGACCCGCCGGTTTAACCTTAGTTATCATTCGCGAAGATTTATTAGGCAAAGCCTCACCTCAAACGCCATCTGTATTCGATTACACCGTATTGGCAAAACATGAGTCTATGTTTAATACACCTCCAACTTTTGCATGGTATTTAGCTGGTATGGTTTTCAAATGGCTAAAAGAGCAAGGTGGATTGCAAGAGATGGCAAAACGCAACTATGAAAAATCACAGTTGTTGTATAACGCAATCGATGACAGTGAATTTTATATTAACCGTGTAGCAGTTGAAAATCGCTCTTGGATGAACGTACCATTTCAAATGCAAAACCCTGCATTAGATGCAACTTTTATTGAAGGTGCGAAAGATCAAGGATTGTTATCACTGAAAGGTCATAAGGTTTCAGGCGGAATGCGGGCTTCAATTTACAATGCGATGCCTCTAGCCGGTGTTCAAGCACTCGTTGATTTTATGGCGGACTTTGAACGTCACCACGCATAATTTATTCAGTTCTATTTGAGCCGGTTTGTTTAGGAAGAACATTCCGGCTTATTAATTTAAATAATGATAAAAAAGTAGCAAACGACATCGGAGAAATCACTTTTTATGCAATCCCTGACATTACAACCTATCTCTTCAATTAGTGGCACCATTAATCTGCCGGGGTCAAAAAGTGTCTCCAACCGCGCGCTTCTTTTAGCCGCTATGGCGAAAGGCACTACGGTACTGACTAACTTATTAGACAGTGATGATATTCGCCATATGCTGAATGCATTAAGCTTACTTGGCGTTAAATATCAATTATCAGCGGATAAAACACGCTGCGAAGTTGAAGGTATTGATGGCTGTTTATCGCATAAGGGTGAGTTAGAAATCTTTTTAGGCAATGCAGGAACGGCCATGCGTCCTTTAACGGCGGCACTTTCATTATGTCCAAATGATATTATTTTGACTGGTGAGCCGCGTATGAAAGAGCGACCAATTGGTCACTTAGTGGATGCCTTAAGAGAAGGCGGTGCTGAAATCGATTATCTTGAACAAGAGAATTATCCGCCAATGCGCTTAAAAGGGGGCTTTGTTGGTGGACATATTTCGGTAGATGGTTCAGTTTCTAGTCAATTTTTAACGGCATTACTGATGGCTGCACCTTTAGCGGCTCAAGATACGGTGATCTCTATTGCGGGTGACTTAGTATCGAAACCGTATATCGACATCACACTGGCATTAATGAAAACATTCGGTGTGGATGTGGAAAATCACCAATACCAAAAATTTGTGATTAAAGGCCAGCAACAATATTTGTCTCCAGGGGAGTACCTCGTTGAAGGTGATGCCTCTTCTGCTTCCTATTTCCTTGCAGCGGCAGCTATCAAAGGCGGTGTAGTCCGAGTTACTGGCATTGGTCGTAACAGCTTACAGGGCGATACAAAGTTTGCTAACGTTTTGGAAAAAATGGGAGCAATTATCCGCTGGGGGGATGATTACGTTGAATGTGAGCGTGGAACGCTAAACGGAATCGATATGGATATGAACGCTATTCCCGATGCAGCGATGACTATCGGAACGGTCGCTTTATTTGCAAACGGTGAGACGGTGATTCGTAATATCTATAATTGGCGAGTAAAGGAAACTGATCGCTTATATGCAATGGCAACTGAGCTACGTAAAGTGGGTGCGGAAGTGGAGGAAGGGCACGATTTTATTCGTGTGACGCCACCGAAGCAGCTGAAACACGCTGAAATTGAAACCTACAACGATCATCGCATTGCAATGTGCTTCTCACTGGTTGCACTTTCAAATACCCCTGTGACGATTTTAGATCCGGGATGTACCGCAAAAACATTCCCAGATTATTTCCAGCAACTTGCGCGATTAAGCCACTAGCGTAATGAGATTGGTTGATAAGCATCAATGAGTTATCAACCAATTTTTATTTTGCTTTTTTCTTATCTTTACCTATTTTTATTCCTGACAAGTCCACCTGTATATTTCACAAAATCGTTGAGTAGGTATAATATCCCCCACAGATTTTAATTGCGGGTAGCTTAGGCTATTTGCAGAAAAGGAGATTTTTTATGGTGGCTATTGCCCCTGTAATCACCGTTGATGGACCAAGCGGAGCGGGTAAAGGAACCCTTTGCCAAGCATTAGCAAATGAATTTGGATGGCAACTCTTAGACTCTGGTGCAATTTACCGCGTGTTAGCATTAGCGGCTCTGCATCACCATGTTGATATTCAATCCGAAGATGCGTTAGTACCTTTAGCTGCAAATTTAGATGTCCGTTTTGTGCCTGAAGAAAATCGATTGAAAGTCATTCTCGAAGGTGAAGATGTGTCTAATGAAATTAGACAAGAAACCGTTGGGAACACAGCATCACAAGCAGCGACTTTTCCGCGTGTTCGTGAGGCTCTATTAAGACGTCAGCGAGCCTTTAGAATGATGCCTGGCTTAATTGCGGATGGCAGAGATATGGGAACCGTTGTTTTTCCTGATGCGCCAGTGAAAATTTTTCTGGATGCTTCAGCAGAAGAACGAGCTCACCGCCGGATGAAGCAGTTGCAGGAGAAGGGGTTTGATGTTAATTTCGAGCGACTTTTAACCGAAATTCAAGAGCGCGATTATCGAGATCGTAACCGTCCGGTAGCGCCGCTCATTGCCGCGAAAGATGCATTAGTGCTGGATTCCACAAGTATGTCTATTGAGGAAGTTATTGAAAAAGCACGAACCTACGCGAAAAAAATTCTACAATTATCGTGATAATAGGCTTTATTTTAGCTTATAATTAGATAATATACTCAATTACCTCCATGCTGGTCATTTTCTAGCATGGTTAAAACTTTGCGACAAGGAATGTTGTGGAGTATGTGAAACAACCCCATTTGGCGGGATGCTATGTGGACGTTAATATAAGACACTTGAAGATCATTAATATGACTGAATCTTTTGCTCAACTCTTTGAAGAATCCCTGCAGAATATTGAAACTCGTCCAGGTTCTATTGTACGCGGTACAGTAGTTGCTATCGATAAAGACGTAGTACTGGTAGACGCAGGTCTTAAATCAGAATCTGCTATCCCAGTAGAACAGTTCAAAAATGCTCAGGGTGAGCTGGAAATCCAAGTTGGCGACGAAATCGATGTAGCTCTGGATGCAGTAGAAGATGGTTTCGGTGAAACTATCCTGTCTCGTGAGAAAGCGAAACGTCATGAAGCATGGCTGATGCTGGAAAAAGCTTACGAAGAAGCTGAAACTGTAACTGGTGTTATCAACGGTAAAGTTAAAGGTGGTTTCACTGTAGAACTGAACGGTATTCGTGCGTTCTTACCAGGTTCACTGGTAGATGTACGTCCAGTTCGTGATACTACTCACTTGGAAGGCAAAGAGCTTGAGTTCAAAGTAATCAAGCTGGATCAGAAACGCAACAACGTTGTTGTTTCTCGTCGTGCTGTAATTGAATCTGAAAGCAGCGCTGAGCGCGATCAACTGCTGGAAAACCTGCAAGAAGGCATGGAAGTTAAAGGTATCGTTAAGAACCTTACTGACTACGGTGCATTCGTTGATCTGGGCGGTGTTGACGGCCTGCTGCACATCACTGACATGGCTTGGAAACGTGTTAAACACCCAAGCGAAATCGTCAACGTTGGTGATGAAATCAATGTTAAAGTTCTGAAATTTGACCGTGAGCGCACTCGTGTTTCTCTGGGTCTGAAACAACTGGGCGAAGATCCTTGGGTCGCAATCGCTAAACGTTACCCAGAAGGTACTAAACTGACTGGTCGCGTTACTAACCTGACTGACTATGGTTGCTTCGTAGAAATCGAAGAAGGCGTTGAAGGTCTGGTTCACGTTTCAGAAATGGATTGGACTAACAAAAACATCCACCCATCTAAAGTTGTTAACGTTGGTGATGTTGTTGAAGTTATGGTTCTGGATATCGATGAAGAACGTCGTCGTATCTCTTTAGGCCTGAAACAATGCAAATCTAACCCATGGCAGCAATTTGCAGAGACTCACAACAAAGGTGACCGTGTTGAAGGTAAAATCAAGTCAATCACTGACTTCGGTATCTTCATCGGTCTGGACGGCGGCATCGATGGCCTGGTTCACCTGTCTGACATCTCCTGGAACGTTGCAGGCGAAGAAGCAGTTCGTGACTACAAAAAAGGCGACGAAATCGCAGCTGTTGTTCTGCAAGTCGACGCAGAGCGTGAGCGTATCTCTCTGGGCGTTAAACAGTTAGCTGAAGATCCATTCAACAACTACCTGGCAGCAACCAAGAAAGGCGCAATCGTTACTGGTAAAGTAATCGCAGTTGATGCTAAAGGTGCAACTGTAGAGCTGACTCTGGGCGTTGAAGGTTACCTGCGTGCATCAGAAGCTTCACGTGACCGTGTTGAAGATGCAACTCTGGTTCTGAACGTTGGTGATGATGTTGAAGCTAAATACACTGGTGTTGACCGTAAAAACCGTGTAATCAACCTGTCTGTTCGCGCTAAAGACGAAGCTGATGAGAAAGATGCTGTCGCAGCTGTGAACAAGCAAGAAGATACTGCATTCGGCAACAATGCAATGGCTGAAGCTTTCAAAGCAGCTAAAGGCGAATAATTAAGTGGGGGTAACTTCGGTTACCCCTTTGTATCGGTAGTTTAGGGAGGTACTATGACCAAGTCTGAATTAATTGAAAGACTGGCTAGCCAGCAGTCTCATCTTTCAGCGAAAACCGTTGAGGAAGCTGTAAAGGAAATACTTGAGCATATGGCTGATACGTTAGCTGAAGGCGAGCGTATTGAAGTCCGTGGATTCGGCAGTTTTTCTCTTCACTACCGTGCTCCACGTGTTGGCCGTAATCCAAAAACTGGTGACAAAGTGGAACTGGAAGGTAAATACGTTCCCCACTTCAAACCGGGTAAAGAGTTGCGTGACCGTGTAAATATTTATGGTCAATAATCGACTATAAATCTTAATTATTACTATAAAACAGCGCCTATATTTATATAGCGCTGTTTTTTTATGCCCGTACTTTTCATATTTCTCCACTGATTTCGATTTTAATAAATCATTTCGCTAATACTTTTTGCAAAGCGCTTCGCAATTAATCTTTTTCTATATACCGTATTACATTTAATTCTGGATGCGTGCTTGAAGCTCTCTATCGTCTGGGCTTTTTTACTCTTATTTATGTCTTTAACTTACCTACATGAAAATAACAGTTTGGTAGATTAAATGCAGATAGGACTATTCAGTCGTAACCTCCCAAGTACACTCTCTTATACCGAAGCGGCGACTGCGTTGATTATCGGTACGCTACCGTTACTTTTTCTATCTAAATTACCTGACTCAAATTACTATTTAGTAATCGGTTCTATTTTATTGATTACTATTGTTTTTATTTGGAAAAATAAATTTTCTCGATTTTTGTTTTTGATAGGAATGAGCTTTCTTTGGGCTTGTTGGCACGGACTTGAGATAACACAGAAAATCGATTTTTTAAGTAGTGACTATCGACAGTGGGATATCACAATAGTCAGTATCCCACTGACTCAGGATGACCCAATAAAACGCGTAAAAATAGATAGAGTTGACGGAAGACGGATTTTTCCATCCTTATATGCATCATGGAATTTTAAACAGAATGGACATGAAAATAGGTGTGTAGGGCAACAATGGCGAGTAACAGGAAAATTAAACCCTGTTCACGCCTCATTGAATGAGGGAGGGTTTGACAGGCAGCGATATTTTATAGCGCAAAGAATGATTGGAACATTAAAAACTAAGCATGTGGAACAAGTGAGTGTGCAGTGTTCTTTACGGCAAAACATTATTGACCAATTCAAAGAAAAAATTTTAGCTCAAAAAAATCAAGGGATTATTTACGCATTAATGTTTGGGGAAAGAGGATTAATTTCTATTGAGCACATTCAATTACTTCAATCTACGGGGCTAACCCATCTAATTGCGATTTCAGGGTTACATATTGGTATGGCTTATTTAATTGGCTATCTATGTGCTCGATTATTACAATTTTTTTTACCTATAAAATGGATAGGTGAAAATTTACCATTATTATCAGGGATGCTCTTTGCCTTGCTATATGCTTGGCTTTCTAATTTTGCGATTCCGGCAACTCGAGCAATATTTGCATTATTGTTATGGCTCTATGTTCGTAAGCAGTCATTTTATTGCTTTTCATGGCAATGGGCCATTTGGAGTATTGCAAGTATTCTATGGTTTGACCCGCTTGCTATTCTTTCTGATAGCTTTTGGTTATCCAGTTTTGCTGTATTAGCTATTCTATATTGGTTCCGTATTTTTCCTATACCATTAGTATTTAATCGTCACCCACTATTCAGGAGAGTGGTTCCGCTCATTCATTTGCAAATTGGGCTATTGATTTTATTAATTCCGATCCAAGTATTGTTATTTAAAGGGATTAACGTGATGAGCCTATTTGCTAACTTATGGTTTGTTCCGTTAATCACATGGGGTGTTGTTCCAATTGTCTTTGGTATATTACTGTTTCCTATCAATGCTTGGCATAATATTGCATTTAGATTTATCGATAAAGTTATTGAAATTGGATTAGAGCCCCTTGTTTACTTAAATAGTTTTTGGGTGGACATTAATGCAATTTCAATTTATATCGTACTTTTTTGCGGGTCTTTTGCTTTCATTCTTTTATTCGGTTGGTATCGAAATTACCTTGGGCTATTAATTTGCTTCATAGTGATGCTCTTTTTCACACAAAGTAAAAATCAGCATCAAGAGCATGATTGGTGTCTCATTCTGTTGGATATTGGGCATGGACTCGCCGCCATTATGGTGCAAAACCAACAAGGGGTTTTATATGATACTGGTAATCGTTGGAATAAGGGAAGTAATGCGAAACAGCAGATCATTCCATTTTTGAAACATCACCAAGTCATTCCTATTCATGCAATATTAAGCCATAATCATCTTGATCACACTGGTGGTGTATCCGATTTAATTAAGCAATATCCATGGGTAAGTTTACGTAGCAGTTTCGGGCAGCCGCGTCACCTTCCATGCTACCAAGGGCAAAATTGGCAGTGGGGTAAGCTCCGATTTGATATTTTGTGGCCAAAGAAACTCGCGGAGACATCACATAATAATGACTCTTGCGTAATACAAGTCAGTGATGGCTATCGGCAATTATTACTGACCGGAGATTTAGAGAAAGAAGGTGAGAAAAGCTTAGTGATGCAAGATAAGTATTCTCTCAAAGCGGATATTTTATTTGTTCCTCATCACGGAAGTAGCACATCTTCAACGCCTTTATTTATTCGAAAAGTACAGCCAACTCTCGCATTAGTCTCTTCAGCACGCTATAGCCCGTGGAAAATTCCATCAG
Source organism: Providencia sp. PROV033 (assembly GCF_028484855.1). Classification (NCBI taxonomy): domain Bacteria; kingdom Pseudomonadati; phylum Pseudomonadota; class Gammaproteobacteria; order Enterobacterales; family Morganellaceae; genus Providencia; species Providencia sp. PROV033. Next base: position 11,508 of record NZ_JAMPSW010000037.1, read on the forward strand.
ACAAAGTGTATTTGCGCTATGCTAAACATAATATTCAATGGCTAAATACAGCTGAGGAAGGTCAGATAACAATATGTTTTAAAAAAGAAAAAATGAAAATATCACGTTACAGAAAGGACATTAATCCCCGTTGGTATCATCTGTGGTTTGGTGATCGCCAATTTCCCTAGTAGAATAGTGCGCTTACATTAAGTCTGGTAATAAAAGAATGAATGATCAAGACCTATCGACAAAACAAACATTTAAGCGCCTATGGCCAACCATTGCGCCTTTTAAAATTGGGTTAGTTGTTGCTGCAATTGCGCTTATCATTAACGCGGCAGGTGATGCGTTTATGATTTCTTTACTTAAGCCATTATTGGATGATGGTTTTGGTAAAGCGGATAATGACACGTTAAAGTGGCTACCTCTTGCGATTCTAGGATTGATGGTCGTGCGTGGGTCTTCAAGTTATGTCTCCACCTACTGCGTTTCTTGGGTTTCAGGAAAAGTCGTCATGAGCATGCGCCAAAAATTATTTGGTCACATGATGGGAATGCCAGTAAGCTATTTTGACCAGCAATCAACGGGAACTCTGTTATCGCGTATTACATATGATTCAGAGCAAGTTGCCTCCTCTGCATCTGGTGCGCTCATTACCATTATTCGCGAAGGCACTTATATCATCGCGTTATTTGGGATCATGTTTTATAACAGCTGGCAGTTATCGCTGATTTTGATTGCTATTGCGCCAATTGTCTCTATAACCATTCGTGTTGTTTCTAAACGTTTTCGCAAAATCAGTAAAAACATGCAAACCGGTATGGGGCATGTGACTACTAGTGCTGAGCAGATGTTAAAAGGGCACAAAGAAGTACTCATTTTTGGTGGTCAAAAAGTTGAAACAGAACGTTTTAATAAGGTTAGCAATAATATGCGCCGCCAAAACATGAAGATGGTTAGCGCCTCAGCTATCTCTGACCCTATTGTTCAGATGATTGCTTCTTTTGCATTGGCTTTTGTTTTATATGCGGCGAGCTTTCCTGAGATTAAAGATCAATTATCACCAGGTACAATCGGTGTGGTTTTCTCATCTATGTTTGCGTTAATGCGCCCACTAAAATCACTGACTAACGTGAATGCACAATTCCAACGTGGAATGGCTGCATGCCAAACGTTATTTGCGATTTTAGATACTGAAAAAGAAAAAGATGAAGGAACAAAAGTTCTGAGCGATGTGAAGGGCGATATTGAATTCGATTCTGTTACTTTTACATATCAAACCAAAGAGCATCCTGCTTTAGAGGATGTTTCTTTCACATTGCCTGCAGGTAAATCAGTGGCTTTGGTCGGGCGTTCAGGATCGGGTAAATCGACTATTGCTAACTTAATTACTCGCTTTTATGACATTGATAAGGGCAGTATTCGTATCGATGGTCATGATATTCGAGATTACACTTTGCAGTCTTTGCGTAGCCAGGTCGCTTTAGTATCTCAGCACGTTTATTTATTCAATGATACTGTGGCAAATAATATTGCCTATGCCACCGATGGACGATACAGCCGAGCAGAAATTGAAAAAGCAGCTGAAATGGCATATGCCATGGACTTTATCCAAAAGCTGGATAATGGCCTAGATACCATGATTGGTGAGAATGGAGTGATGCTTTCCGGTGGTCAACGCCAGCGTATTGCGATTGCTCGTGCGTTATTGCGTGATGCACCAATCTTGATTCTTGATGAAGCAACATCCGCTTTGGACACTGAATCTGAGCGAGCAATTCAAGCAGCACTGGATGAATTACAAAAAAATAGAACATCATTGGTTATTGCTCACCGCTTATCCACGATTGAAAATGCGGATCAAATCTTGGTTGTACAAGATGGGCATATCATTGAGCGTGGTGACCATGCAACGTTATTAGCGAAAAATGGCGCATACGCGCAATTGCATAGGATCCAATTTAAGAATGATTGAACGCATTTGGTCCGGTAAATCATGGCTTTATATTTTACTACTTCCATTATCTTTTCTGTATGGATTGATAACGTTAGTTCGCCATCTTGGTTATAAAACCGGACTATTTCGTTCATGGAAATCCCCTGTACCTGTTGTGGTTGTGGGGAATTTAACCGCAGGGGGAAATGGAAAAACCCCTGTTGTAATTTGGTTGGTTGAGTCACTGAGCAAACAAGGCGTGCGTGTTGGGGTTGTTTCGCGTGGATATGGCGGAAAGTCTGATCATTATCCCTTAGTTCTTAATCAAAACACGACGACCGCCGTTGCTGGGGATGAGCCTGTTCTTATTTATCACCGCACTCATGTTCCTGTGGCAGTGGCACCGAAACGCAGTGATGCAATTAAAGCATTACTCGATAATTTTCAGTTAGATATCATTATTACTGACGATGGTTTACAGCATTATGCACTACAGCGCGACTATGAAATTGTCGTCATCGATGGGCAACGTCGTTTTGGTAATGGTTGGTGGCTGCCCGCAGGACCTATGCGTGAGCGTGCTGGACGATTAAAGACAGTTAATGCCTTGATCGTTAATGGTGGACACCCTGATTTAAATGAAACGCTTATGTCTCTTGACGGTGATATTGCCGTTAATTTGGCCACGGGAGAAAAGCGCCAAGTGACAGAACTTAAAAATGTGGTCGCAATGGCAGGAATAGGTCATCCACCTCGATTTTTCTCCTCTCTAGAAAGTAAAGGGTTAATATTAGCGAATACTCAAGCTTTTTCTGATCATCAAGCTTATAGTCAACAACAATTGGCAGATTTAGTGGATGAAAACCAAAATTTACTGATGACAGAAAAGGACGCTGTAAAATGCCAAACCTTTGCACAATCCAATTGGTGGTATCTTCCAGTAGAAGCGAATATTGATAAAACAGGCGAAAAACGAATCTTAAGTGAAATAAAATCACTTATCTGAAATAAAACCACTTGCTTTTAGGATTAATTTCAGATAATAATACCCGCAATGTGATGCAGATCTACTTATTATGTACCAAGTTGCAATACATTAATAAGTGGATTATTTGCTAGCTTTAATTTTACGACCCGTTCTTGAGTTAGTCACTTATCCCCGTAATACACTGCTTACACCGCTATTTCGTGTTGTCATCATAATGTCAAAATAGACTGTTAAGTTCACGGTAAATGTATGGTGCCTGATACCTACACTTGGGTCGTTATAAGATATGCATAAACATTTGATGCATAAATTGGTTAAGTTAATTACTCTTAATTATGTTAATAGATCGGCATGAATAGATCGGAATGAACCGATCGCTTTGAATCATTCAGCAAGATAAATGGAATAACGAGTAGAGAGTAATGATACAAATATAAAAAATTGTTCTCAGAACAAGAAGGAGTTTCAATATGAATTTTCAATTACATATGGGTCGAGTTAAATGGTTTGATGCAAAAGAAGGTTACGGTTTTATTTCACCTCGTAATGGTGGTGATGATATTTTCGTGACAACCAAATCACTTGCGAATAAAAAAATCAAATCATTATTTGAAGGCCAAAACGTCGAGTTCTCTGTTACTCGCAATTCAGATGGCATAACGGCAAGAGACGTTATCGCTTACTAATTGAATTTTTAACAGAAATATTTCTCCTGCGCTATCCTCTCATTCCCTTGCAGGAGATCTTAATAAGCAAGAATAGAGTTAACGGTGATACCTGCATGTGATATCCTGACACCAAGTGAGTTTAAATCCATTTGGGAGAAAACATGGATCACCGTTTACTTGAAATTGTTGCTTGCCCATCCTGTCACGGCAAACTCAGTTACAACAAAGAAAACCTCGAATTAATCTGCAAATTTGATCATCTCGCCTTTCCAGTTCGTGATGGTATTCCTGTACTACTTGAAAATGAAGCGCGTAAAGTGGCTTTAGACGAAGGACAGTAATCCTATGTTTACCGTCATTATTCCTGCACGTTATGCTTCAACACGATTACCGGGTAAGCCTTTAGCAGATATTCACGGTAAACCGATGGTTGTTCGTGTCATGGAGCAAGCGATTAAGTCAGGCGCGAGCCGAGTGATTATTGCTACGGACCATCCTGATGTTGCTGCCGCAGTGATTGCGGCGGGTGGTGAAGCTTGCATGACTAATCCTGATCACCAGTCGGGTACTGAGCGGCTAGCTGAAGTGATTGACACTTATGGTTTCTCTGATGATGAAATTATTGTCAATGTACAAGGTGATGAGCCACTGATCCCACCTGAAATTATTCGCCAAGTAGCTCAAAATTTGCGAGGTAGCCAAGCTAATATGGGAACGCTGGCAGTGCCTATCCACAGTGCACAAGAAGCGTTTAATCCGAATGCGGTGAAAGTGGTGATGGATAAAGATGGCTATGCACTCTATTTTTCTCGAGCCACTATCCCTTGGGATAGAGACCAATTCGCGAAAAGTAAAGAGACCATTGGCGATACTTTCTTACGCCATATTGGCATATACGCCTATCGTGCTGGGTTTATTCGTCGCTATATTGCTTGGGATGCAAGCCCACTCGAAAAAATCGAAATGTTAGAACAACTTCGAGTACTGTGGTATGGCGAAAAAATTCATGTTGCGGTTGCAGAAAAAGCACCGGGAGCTGGCGTGGATACCCCAGAAGACCTCGAATTAGTTAGACAAGAATTTCAGCCATAATTTCAATAGGAGATCATGGCTTATTTAGTAGAAGGGGGAGCTCAATGAGTTCCCCCTTTGTATTTTAATCAGTTTGATTTTCATCGAGTGGCTGAGTGTTGTCGGGCTTCAAATGCCACCAAATGGAGCCCAGTAGCTCATACCATGCGCGTTCACTATGACTAAAATAATACGCCGAAGGAATATAACGTTCCCATGGATTCAGATCGCTGGTGATAACTAATTGGTTAGCAGGCGCGGGATAAGGCTGCATACCACGTCCTGTAAACATTTTTAAGGCTCTAGGCAAATGATTAGCAGACGTTACTAGTAGAAATGGCTGCTTTCCAATGATTTTTTCCACTTCATAGGCTTCTTCTTGTGTATCTTTCGGTTCCATCAATGGAATGGTATCTGCCGCGGGAACGCCTAAAGATTGAGCGACCATGGAGGCGACTTCAGCGCTGCTAATAGGACTACTCGCTTTTCCACCAGTAAAAATTAATTTACTACCAGGATGCTGTAAATAAAGCCGTACTCCTTCAGTGACACGAGGCAAACTATTACTCAGTAAATTCGAGCTTGGACTCCAGTCTGGGTTGTAGGTAAATCCACCGCCTAAAACAACAATGTATTTTATATCCTGCGGTGGATTGGTCGTGATGAGTTCATAGCGTTTATTATAAGGACCTTCAACGGGTGCCAGTAGCTTGTCCGAAATAGGCTGCAATCCGAGTAATGCAATAACGAATAAGCTGATGGTGACCAAGGATTTTCCACTTTTTTGCCAGCGAGTAAACCACAATAAAATTAGCCCGATTGCGCCTAATATCAGCAGCAAAGGTAAGGGCATCAACAGTGAGCCAACATATTTTTTTAGCAGAAATAGCATAGAAAGCCTGTCATGAAAATATTGTAAGGGAATAGGGTCAAATGTAGCCGCATCAGTAATAAAATACCATGTAAAATAAATCGGATACAAAATAAAGTACTATGCAAAAACAGCTTGATTATCTGTTATAATTCTTGGTTTTGATACGCTGTAAATAACTCATGATAGGTAATTGGAAAGCAGATGGCAGACCGCAACTTTGATGATATTGTCGATAAATTTGCAAAAAATATTTATGGCACGACAAAAGGAAAAATTCGTGAAGCGGTGGTTTGGCAAGATCTTAACCAGTTACTGGAAACGTATTTTCAAGGTCGTTCATTACGTATATTAGATGCGGGTGGGGGCGAAGGTCACTTTTCCAGAAAATTAGCGGCGATGGGGCATCAGGTTATTCTTTGCGATTTATCCGAAGAAATGTTAGAACGGGCATCGGTGCTTGCTGATGAGCAAGGAATTAGCGAGAATATCAGCTTCATTCATTGCGCCGTACAAGACATTGCTCAACACCTTGATGAACCTGTTGATTTTGTTTTATTTCACGCAGTACTTGAATGGATTAGCGATCAAAAATATGCATTAGAGCAACTGGCGGATATAATCAGACCAGAAGGCATATTTTCTGTCATGTTCTATAATGCAAATGGCTTGGTGATGCGTAATGCAATTTTAGGTAATTTTCATCTCGCAACTCCTCACATTCAACGTCGCCGTAAACGCTCGTTATCGCCACAAAATCCACTTTTCCCTCAACAGGTTGATGAGTGGCTCATTGGTTGCGGGATGGACATTCTAGGTAAAAGTGGCGTCAGAGTGTTCCATGATTATTTGCAAAGTAGACAATTACAACAAAAAGATTTTCCAGCGTTATTGGCGCTTGAACAACAATATTGTCGTGAAGAACCCTATATCAGCATGGGACGATATATACATGTCATGGCACGCAAACAAACCCAAAAGGACGATTTATGAGTGATTTTTCCCAGACCGTCCCTGAACTCGTGTCTTGGGCACGAAAAAATGACTTTGCGATTTCCCTTCCGCCAGAACGCTTAGCATTTTTGCTAGCAGTGGCTGTGCTTAACAGCGAGCGGGTTAATGGTGAAATGAGTGAAGGGGAGCTGGTAGATGCGTTTCGCGAAGTGTGTAAAGGCTTCGAGCAGACCACGGAATCACTGGCAGTGAGAGCGAATAACGCCATCAACGACATGGTTCGCCAAAAAATATTTAACCGCTTTGCCAGCGATGTTGTCGAAGGCAACGCAATTTATCGCCTAACGCCACTCGGCATTGGCATCAGTGATTACTATATTCGTCAACGTGAGTTCTCAACGTTAAGATTGTCGATGCAGTTATCGATTGTAGCGGGAGAGCTACAGCGTGCAGCGGAATCAGCGGAGGAAGGTGGTGATGAATTTTACTGGCACCGTCATGTTTTCGCGCCATTAAAGTATTCAGTCGCTGAAATTTTTGACAGTATTGATTTGTCACAGCGAATTATGGATGAGCAACAAAACAGTGTTAAAGACGATATTGCTGCGTTATTAAACCAAGACTGGCAAGCCGCGATTGCGAACTGTGAACAGTTATTATCTGAAACGTCTGGCACACTCAGAGAATTACAAGATACCTTAGAAGCTGCGGGTGACAAATTACAGGCGAATTTATTGCGTATTCAAGAAGCGAATATGAGTGCGCCACAGTTTTCAGAAATGGTTGATAGGCTTATCTTTGATTTACAAAACAAATTAGACCGTATTGTCAGCTGGGGACAGCAATCCATCGATTTATGGATTGGATATGACCGGCATGTTCACAAATTTATCCGTACTGCGATTGATATGGATAAAAACCGCATATTTTCTCAACGTTTACGTCAATCTGTACAGCAGTACCTCGATAGACCTTGGGCACTCACCTATGCCAATGCGGACAGGCTTTTTGATATGCGTGACGAGGAGTTGGCTCTTCATGATCAAGAGGTGATGGGAGAACTGCCTCCTGAACTGGAATTTGAAGAGTTTAGTGAACTGAATGACCAACTTGCGGCGTTAATTGAAGCGCAACTTGCGTTTTATAAAACGGATAACAAACCGCTGGATGTCGGTCACGTATTACAGAATTACTTGAAGCAATACCCGCAAAAACGCCATTTTGACGTTGCGCGTATTATTATTGATCAAGCTGTAAAACTAGGTATCGCAGAGGCTGATCTGGCGGGATTACCGGCAGAATGGCGTGCTATTAATGATCACGGAGCCAAGGTACAGGCACATGTCATCGACAAATATTGAACAATTTATGCCAGTAAAACTGGCTCAAGCACTAGCTAATCCTATTTTTCCTGAGCTTGACAGCCAGTTGCGTGCGGGTCGCCACATCAGTATTGATGACCTAGATAACCACGCATTTTTAATGGATTTTCAGGAATCGTTAGAACAATTTTATGCTCGCTATAATGTTGAGCTGATTCGAGCGCCAGAAGGTTTTTTCTATTTACGCCCACGTTCAAGCACCTTAATACCTCGTTCTGTTTTGTCTGAATTAGACATGATGGTAGGTAAAATTCTGTGTTATCTCTATTTGAGCCCTGAACGTTTGACTAATCAAGGTATCTTTACCTCTCAAGAGCTGTTTGAAGAGTTATTGTCGTTGGCCGACGAAAGCAAATTATTGAAATTTGTTAATCAACGTTCTACGGGGTCAGACCTTGATAAACAAAAATTGCAGGAAAAACTGAGAACGTCCTTAAACCGTTTACGTCGTTTAGGTATGGTCTACTTCCTGCAAAATGACTCCAGTAAATTTATTATTAATGAGTCGGTATTCCGCTTTGGTGCAGACGTGCGCAGTGGTGATAACCCACAGGAAGCACAATTACGCATGATCCGTGATGGTGAAGCGGCTTCCCTTGAAGGGGAATTATCACTAAGAGACAGTGATGAAGAAGACACGGATGAGAGTCATGATCTGGCTGACAGTGAAGAGGATGAACAAGAATGATTGAACGCGGAAAATTTCGCTCACTGACGCTGGTGAACTGGAACGGCTTTTTTGCTCGTACATTTGACCTTGATGAACTCGTTACCACCCTATCAGGGGGAAATGGTGCTGGTAAATCCACGACCATGGCGGCTTTTATTACCGCGATGATCCCTGATTTAACCTTACTGCATTTTCGTAATACTACCGAAGCAGGGGCGACCTCAGGCTCTCGTGATAAAGGATTACACGGAAAACTGCGTCCAGGTGTCTGCTATGCCGTACTCGATGTTTTAAACTCTAAACATCAACGGGTTATGGTCGGTGTTCGCTTACAGCAAGTCGCGGGACGTGATAAGAAAGTCGATATCAAACCGTTTATGATTCAAGGTGTGCCGCTAGCGACCGTACCAACCGAAGTGTTAACGGAAGTGTTTGAAGGGCGCCAAGCAAAAGTTATTCCGTTGAATGACGTGAAAGAGCGCGTAGAAAAACAAGAAGGCATCCAGTTTAAGCAATTTAACTCCATCACGGATTATCACTCTGTTTTATTTGAATTGGGTGTGCTGCCAAAACGCCTACGTTCAGCGGGCGATCGTAGTAAATATTATCGTTTAATTGAGGCCTCTCTTTACGGTGGTATTTCCAGCGCCATTACTCGCTCACTTCGTGATTATTTATTACCGGAAAACAGCGGAGTACGTAAAGCTTTCCAAGATATGGAAGCCGCATTACGTGAAAACCGCTTAACGTTGGAAGCGATCCGCGTTACCCAATCTGACCGTGATTTATTTAAACATTTGATTAGTGAAGCCACAGACTATGTGTCTGCGGACTATATGCGCCATTCAAACGAACGCCGAATTCACTTAGATGCAGCATTAGCTGCGCGTAACGAGCTGTATAGCAGCCGTAAGCAGCTACGTGTTGAACAGGTTCGTAGTGTGGAAATGGCGCGTGAATTGAATGAACAGAACGAAGCTTCCACAGAAATTGAAGCAGACTTCCAAGCCGCCAGTGACCATTTAAATCTGGTACAAGCGGCTTTGCGTCATCAAGAAAAAATCGATCGTTATCAAGCAGATATTGAAGAGTTAACTTATCGTCTTGAAGAGCAAAGCGAAGTCGTTGCTGAAGCAACTGAAAAGCATGAAGAGCTCGATGCTCGTGCTCAAGCCGCAGAGATAGAAGTCGATGAACTGAAAAACCAGCTGGCGGATTACCAACAAGCATTGGATGTACAGCAAACTCGCGCTATCCAATATCAACAAGCACTGCATGCGTTGAACCGTGCTCGTGAGTTGTGTCAGTTACCTGATCTTTCGATTGAAAACGTCGATGAATGGTTAGAAACCTTTGAAGCTAAAGAGCAGCAAGCGACAGAAGCGCTATTAGCATTAGAGCAAAAAATGAGTGTAGCAGATGCCGCTCATAGTCAGTTTGAACAAGCCTATCAGTTAGTGAAAGCGATGCTTGGTGATGTGAGCCGTGGCGATGCTTATCAGCACGCTCGCACATTATTACGTGACTGGTCATCGCAACAGCATTTAGCGGAGCGTGTGCAGCCGCTACGTATGCAATTATCTGAGCTACAACAACGTTTAGACAGCCAGCGTAATGCGGAAAAATTACTGAGTGAATTCTGTAAGCGCTATGGTCAAAGCGTCGAGCCAGATGAACTTGATGCGTTGATGGCAGAGCTTGAAATTCTCCAAGAAGAACTTAGCACCGGCGTTAATGAAAGCGGTGAAAAACGCATGCAAATGCGTCAAGAGCTGGAACAAATTCGCCAGCGTATTAGCCAGCTTTCCGCGAAAGCCCCTGCATGGATTATGGCGCAAGAGGCGTTAACTCAGCTGAATGAACAATCCGGTGTAAGCTTCGAAAATAGCACTGAAGTCACTGAGTTCATGCAACAGCTTCTTGAGCAAGAACGCGAAATTACCGTTGAGCGTGATGAAGTAGCAGCTCAACGTCGTGATCTGGACAAACAAATTGAGCGATTGAGCCAACCAAGTGGTGCCGAAGATGGACGTATGTTGGCACTGGCGGAGCGTTTCAACGGGGTACTGTTATCGGAAATTTATGATGATATTACCATCGAAGACGCTGCGTATTTCTCGGCACTGTATGGTCCGGCTCGTCACGGTATTGTGGTACAAGACCTTGCCATTGTGCGTGAGCAGTTAGAAAACTTACAAGATTGTCCTGACGATGTGTATTTCATCGAAGGGGACCCTTCTTCTTTCGATGACAGTGTTTTTGACGCTCAAGAATTTGAAAATGCGGTACTGGTGCGTTCATCGGAACGTCAGTGGCGTTATTCTCGTTACCCAGAATTACCCCTGTTTGGTCGTGCTGCCCGTGAAAGCCATTTAGAGTCGCTGAGCGCGGAGCGTGATGAGTTGGCTGAGCGTTATGCCACTTTATCTTTTGATGTGCAAAAAATTCAGCGAGCCCATCAGGCGTTTAGCCGTTTCATTGGGCAACATATTTCAGTGGCGTTTGAAGCCGATCCTGAAGCGGAAATTCGGACATTAAATCAGAAACGTACGGAATTAGAACGTCGCTTAAATCAGTTTGAAGAGCAAACTCAGCAGCAACGTCAACAGTTTGCTCAAGGCAAAGAAAACTTACTGGCATTAAACCGCTTATTGCCACAAGTAAATCTGTTAATGGATGAAACGCTGGTCGATCGCGTCGAAGAAATCCGTGAAGAGCTTTCAGAGGCAGAAGAAGCCGCGCATTTCATCAATAAACACGGTAATAATCTGGCTAAATTGGAGCCGATTGTGACGGTGTTACTCAGCGATCCTGAACAACATGATCAGCTGCGTAAAGATTATGAATTGGCGAAACATACTCAGCAAAATGCGAAGCAACAAGCCTTTGCGTTAGTCGAAGTGGCGCAGCGCCGCGCTCACTTTAGTTACAGTGATTCGACGGGGATGGTCAACGAAAATGCAGATTTGAATGAAAAATTGCGTCAACGTTTAGAACATGCTGAGGCAGACAGAACCCGTGCTCGTGAGCAATTGCGTCAGCAACAAGCACAAAGCACCCAATATCATCAAGTTTTAGCCTCACTGCGCAGTTCATTTGATACTAAGCAAGAGATGCTGAAAGAGCTCGAAGCGGAAATGCAGGAAATGGGCGTGAAAGCTGATCCTGATGCGCAAGAGCGAGCGAGTATTCGCCGTGATGAATTACATCAATCCGTTATGGCAAACCGTAGCCGCATTAACCAGTTAGAAAAACAACTGACGTTATGTGAAGCGGAAATGGATAACCTGCAAAAACGCCTGCGTAAGCTGGAAAAAGACTATTACCAAATCCGTGAGCAAGTCGTGATGGCGAAAGCGGGCTGGTGTGCAGTCATGCGCTTGGTGAAAGATAATGGCGTTGAACGCCGTCTACATCGTCGCGAATTGGCTTATACCGATGGTGATAGTCTACGTTCGATGTCGGATAAGGCGTTAGGAGCGCTGCGTTTAGCGGTGGCGGATAACGAGCATTTGCGTGATGTACTGCGTATGTCCGAAGATCCTAAGCATCCTGAACGTAAAATTCAGTTCTTTATTGCGGTTTACCAACATCTGCGTGAGCGTATTCGCCAAGATATTATTCGTACCGATGATCCAATCGATGCGATTGAGCAGATGGAAATTGAGTTAGCGCGTCTGACGGAAGAGTTAACTGCCCGTGAGCAAAAACTGGCAATTAGCTCGAAGAGTGTGGCGAACATCATTCGTAAAACTATCCAGCGTGAGCAAAACCGTATTCGCATGTTAAACCAAGGTTTACAAGCGGTGGCATTTGGTCAGGTTAAAGGGGTTAGACTGAATGTGAATATTCGCGAAAGCCACGCCTTATTGTTGAGCGTGTTGTCAGAAGAGAGCGAACTGCACCAAGACTTGTTTACTAGTCAACGTTTAACCTTCTCTGAAGCGATGGCGAAACTGTATCAACGCCTGAACCCACAGATGGATATGGGGCAGCGTTTGCCGCAAACCATTGGTGAAGAACTGTTAGATTACCGTAACTACTTAGAGTTAGAGGTTGAAGTTAACCGTGGCTCCGATGGTTGGTTAAAAGCAGAAAGTGGGGCGTTATCAACCGGTGAAGCGATTGGTACGGGGATGTCTATCCTAGTGATGGTTGTCCAGAGCTGGGAAGAAGAGGCTCGCAGGCTGCGTGCGAAAGATATCATTCCATGCCGCCTACTGTTCTTGGATGAAGCGGCGCGTTTGGATGCAAAATCTATCGCGACCTTGTTTGAGTTATGTGACCGACTGGAAATGCAGCTAATTATTGCTGCGCCGGAAAACATCAGCCCAGAGAAAGGAACGACATATAAATTGGTACGTAAAGTGACCGGTAATACGGAACACGTTCACGTCGTTGGGTTAAAAGGTTTTGGTCAGGATAATCCAGCCCCTCAAGCATTACCTCAATAATTTATTTTTGTTTTTAGATAAAAAACCGACATGGGAAACTGTGTCGGTTTTTTATTTACTACGATAATGACTGTAATTTTTTCTTAATCCTATAAAAAAGTTAGTCATTATAATTTCAATATTCATACTTAGTTGACTATAAAAATTTTTAAATTTAATTTCTTTGCTGTTTTTAAATAACAACAAGGACGTTAATTATGCTTTATACAGATACTATGATTGTTACAACTTCGCCTTTACCTCCTATAGAGAATTATGGTTGGGATGAATGGAACAGTAGTTTTGGTTGGAACAATATGGATAATCGTGGTGACTTAGAGGCTTATTACCATGCATTAATAGATGAAAGTCTTTTTTTGAATAGGGTCCAGAATACGATATTTTGGAGGTTGATGAATCGATTTTTGCTAATTCAAAAGACTCAGAAGAAAAAAGAATAAGGATGCAAACAAAGCTAAAAGAACATATTGAAAAACAAAAATTAATGCTAGAGCGTCTCGAAGATACAGAGGAATGGAAATTTCTTGAGGATCCTGAAAAAAGCCCTTATACACAATACACTAGTGATCGTAATGGAATTGAAGAAAAAAAGTATAATACGACAGAATATAAAGACTATCTTATAAGTGATAAATTTGATGATTCTAGGGATCATAAGGGAGATTTCTTTGATACCTCAGCAAGAGAGAATTTACTTCAAATTCAGCAAGCACATAGTAATCTGACTCATGCAATTAAGGTAAATGAAAATAACCTGAGTAGAATAGAAATTGCACATAGCAGTGTTTTTTCTCTCCCAGTTAGAGTAGCTCCTGTATTACCAAATGGAGATAACTCTGATTTTGAATCAAAAAATAATAGCAATCTTGGTCAGGCACTTGAAAATAAATTTAAGGCTGCTGGCGATAAATTAGCAGAAACATTTGAATGTACCTTTGGATTTGCTTGTGCATCTGATTTAGATAAAGCAGCTAAAAATCCTAATCTTGGAAAAGATCTTTCGAATTCAGATAAAGTTGAATTAGGTGCTACTAGTTCGGGGGCGCCTAATGGCTGGAGACCTCAAGATGAAGAAAAGTTTAGAAATAATCCCGAGCAGACTGTATTTACAGAAGATTATTTGATTTTATCTGCTAATAAGCCTATTAATAATCAAGGTCTATCAGCGGCAGCACGAGCGTGGGAAAAGCATGCAGGAAGACCTAATGGTATATTTGATCCATTAGCCGGTAATCCAACACAGAAAAATGCTGTGGCAGAGCAATTCATAAAAAGTGTACTGAGAGATCCACAGCGAATGAAAAATAATTTATCTGGTGGTGCATTTGAATATCGTTTACCTAATGGAAAAGGTATTCGTTATAATGCAGATGGTTCATTTAATACAGTATTAGACCCAAAGGTAAAAAAATGAAAGAAAAAAAGTTAGAATTATTTTTTTCAAGTCCTATGGAATATGAAAATTTGACATTAGAAGTGCAATTAGGATGGCAAAGGATCGCTGAAATAAATCAAGATAAAGGAACGGAAAATTTAGAAATTGAATTGTTTGGTTCTGATTCATCAAATAATTTTATTGCAAAGATGCCATTAGATGACTTGATATCTATTTTAGTTGAAGCGCGTGATACGCTTAAGAGTAAAAAATAGTACTGAATTATTCTCATTTTGAACGTTTTTATTTATCAATTTTTTATGTGAAGTAATTTAAGTTTCAATTGAAGAGCTTAGTCCTTATATGCTCTTTTTTATAGTGCACCGAGCATGGCGCTGTTTGTTCGCTGTGGTGGAAAATAGACCACTTGTAGGCGAAAGTCCTCTACACACCCGATAAGGGGAAGTGTTAGCTGTACGGCAAGGGTGTTCGTCGCAAGGTAAAATCTGAAGAAAGATGAAAACAAAATGCAGGTCTGACGAACAGGAAGCGATTTAGGCGGTGCGGCGGGATAAGGTGGCTATTATCGTCAACGCCCAATACTTATACAGAATGCTGTGACGTAGAGCCGACAGACATAGGCAGGAAGGTCGCATTTGGAAAGGGAATGATAATTGTTGCAGTATACGACTATGACGAAATATTAACTCAGCTAGAACAACAATTAGGCTATGTGATGATCCTGATTGGTCAAAACCATCACTAAAATTAAGCCGACTTAGTTTTTGGGAATATGAGGACTACCAAGGATAGAATATTTTAGATATTAGAGTGCAAGTGGCACATCCAAACTTTATTATATCGAACGATATTTCTAATAGATGTTTTTTATGAATATAAATCTCAATGTACTTGAAAATGCAATAAGCTTAATTTTTGAAGAGATGAAAAAGAATGGCATAGAGAGTGTCAAACTGGATTCGGATTTTTATTGGAATGTTCCTTCAGATGCTCTGTATGATGTTTATAATGAACCTAAGTTAGATGTAGGACAGTTGGAAGATGATTATGACGCTTTACTTAAAGCCAAGGGAAACGAAATTTTAGTGCGTTACAACTTAAAAAATATCGCCGCTATCCTTCGTTATTTAGCAGAAAAAGAACCTAACTAATTTAGTTTATATATTAGTGAGAGCCTAGACCCCCAATAGGCTTTTTTATTGTAGTGACTCAGCATGGCGTGTAGCGTCTTGATTGGTACTGCCTGTTAACTATGGTGGTTAATAAACACTTGGTGATGAGCTACTCTATAACTAGATAAGGGGGAACTGACACTATCACTTCCTATTCGATTATTTATTTTTATTATCTTCATTTCCCTTTAACTCATTAATAGATGGTTGCAATGAGATTTGAATCTCATTTTTATGTAATAAAAACTTTTATCATTACAGGGCGTGAGTGGTTAGTCACGAAAATGAATTATTATAAGGATCGAACATGAAGAAAATTACCCTAACGTTAAGTGCAATTGCATTGGCACTGAGCTTTACAGCGACTTCTCAAGCTAAGATTCCAATGCCAGAAACCGTCAGTCCAGGGGTTACTGTTGCGGAGTTAGCTGCACAACAACCGGTTCATTGGGTCTCTGTTGAACAAATTAAACAGAGTTTAGAAGGCAAAGCGCCAATGGCGGTAGGCTTTGATATTGATGATACCGTTTTATTCTCAAGCCCTGGTTTCTACCGTGGAAAACTTGAATTCTCCCCAAATGATTTTAGCTATCTGAAAAACCCTCAATTTTGGGAAAAAATGAATAATGAGTGGGACAAATTCAGCATGCCAAAACAAGTGGGCATCGATTTAGTTAAAATGCACTTAGAGCGTGGTGATAAAGTTTACTTTATTACAGGTCGTACACAGACTAAAACTGAAACTGTAACTCAATATGTGCAGGAAGGTTTAAGAATTCCTGCGGATAAAATGAATCCAGTCATTTTTGCCGGCGATGAGCCAGGTAAAAATAATAAAGTAAGCTGGATGCGTGACCATAAATTAACCATCTACTATGGTGATGCAGATGCGGATATTGCTGCGGCACATGAATTAGACATTCGTGGTATTCGTATTTTGCGTGCAGCTAACTCTTCTTATCAACCTTTACCAAAAGCAGGTCGTTTTGGTGAAGAAGTTGTGATTAATTCAGAATATTAATATTCTTTAGAAAGTTAGTTAAAGGTGTTTATGCGCCTTTAACTAACAAAATTAAAGCCTATTTATTGACGACGCTTAACCACCATTTAATATAACTTATATTAAATTTAATTTTGTTTAGAGAATAAATGGGTGTCAATATTTGATATGTTATATCATTTAGTAAGTTGTTATAAACGAAAACAATTCTATTTCTCATGTGGTTTTTTTAAACTGTTTATCTTACTAGCCTTCTGCAATAACTTTTTTCATCAATAAAGACAAAATTAGTCAATTCCTATAACATTCTTCTCAGAGTTAAATATAATCAAATAGTATCACTATAATAAAAAAATAATGTTATCCATGTAGTAACTTAAGGTGGATGTATGGCAAAGAGAAGAGTGAAAGCTCTGCAAATCTCAGTATTATGTGGGCTGATGGCGATGCAGTTCCCTGCATTTTCCGCAGCAGAAAATACGCAGCAAAATAATATAGAAACCCAACAGCTTCAATCAGTGATCACTGAAGAGGTCAATAAGATTACGCCAAAAGAAAGCTTGGCAACCCTAAACGCATCTTTACCATCAGAAACTAAACTGGTGTTTGCGGACCAGTTGGCGAAAATTTATGCCGACAGGCAAATGCAATTGTTATGGCAAGATGAAACGGCAATTAGCCAGTTTCAACAACAATTAGCCGAGCTTGCCTTAGCAGGTTTCCAACCTCAATTTAGCGAATGGTTAGTGTCATTGGAAAATAGCCAGCTGAGCGAAATGGGGCGTGACGCCATTTTATCCGACGCTATGTTAGGTTATTTGCAATATTTATCGTCTGTTGAATCCAGTGGTCAGTATTGGTTATATACCAGCCGTCCATACAAAATTATTGCACCAACCACGCCGCAAATAAAACCGTGGTTAGATGCTGCCTCTGAACATCGTTTAGGTGAATGGGTGAAAGCTCAAGCACCGAAACATGCTATGTATCAACCGATGCGTAAAGAGATGCTAAAACAGTTAGCATTGCCGGAAGATACGTTAGAAATAACAAGCACAAAAACATTAAAACCGGGTCAAGCTAGCGATGATGTGATCACGCTCCGTGAGATTTTAGTGCGCGATGGGCTATTAGAGGCTTCAGCTGTGAGCGAAACCGTCGATGCATCCGCTCCACCCGAAGAGATCAATAAAGTCACTGCCAATGCACGAGTGTATAGCGATGATTTAGTTGAAGCAGTGAAAAAATTTCAGCTTCAATATGGGTTAGAAGCCGATGGTGTGATTGGTAAAGGTACGCGCGTTTGGCTTAATATGCAGCCAAAACAGAAAGCAGGGCTGATGGCATTGAATATTCAGCGTTTACGCATTGTGCCTGAAAGTAGCGGTACAGGAATCTTGGTGAATATCCCTGCGTACACATTAGATTTTTATCTGAATAATGACATCATTTTGGATTCAAAGGTCATTGTCGGTCGAGCCGATCGTAAAACGCCAATCATGAGCAGTGCATTGAATAATGTGGTGATTAACCCACCATGGAGTGTACCAACAAGCTTGGCGCGTAAAGATATTGCCCCGAAAGGAAAAATGGACCCGAGCTATTTTAGTCGTAAAGGCTATACGGTTTATTCAGGATGGGGGCAAGATGCTTATGAAATCGACCCTTATACAATAGACTGGGAAAATATTACGCCAGCGAATTTCCCTTATCGTATTCGACAAGCGCCGGGCTCAAGTAACTCCTTGGGGCGCTATAAATTTAATATGCCAAGTTCAGATGCGATTTATTTGCATGATACGCCAAACCATAGTTTGTTTAACAAAAATGCGCGGGCAATTAGCTCTGGTTGCGTTCGTGTCAATAAAGCGAGTGAACTAGCCACTATTTTATTAGGTGATGCAGGCTGGGCTCAGACACGTATTGATGGGGCATTAAAAGAAGGCTCAACGCGTTATGTGAATATTCCAGACCGTATTCCTGTGTATCTTTACTATCAAACTGCATGGGTTGATAAAGATCAGCAGCCGCAATACCGAGCAGATATTTATCAATATGATGGTAGCATTGATAATGCGGAAAAATATCTACCTGCAATTAAAACAATTTTAAAATAGCCATTATTCATCGGAGAGCTTAGGCTCTTCGATGCTATTCATTGCATTAATTCCTAAATCTTCCTAACAATTCCGTTTTAATATATTTATATATTGAATGAATTGTGTTCACATATAACTTCTGGTGGGGCATTAGAATTGTCCTAATCGGATGAGGCTAAGTGATTTCACTCACCTTTTTGCATAAAAGTGATGGATTTTCCTTAATTTACGCAATTCTTTACATAATTATACATTAAAGCGAAATATCCTTTGCTAGACTGATGAAGTCAAAATGTATATTTACTGAATAATTAATACCTGAGTTATCACCTATGGATATGATTGATCAAAACCGCAGAAAGTGGTTGGGAATTGGTGCCGCCGCAATCGGTCTGGGACTATTACCAAATCATGTACTTGCTGCAATGAGTACACCTCGCCCTAGAATTTTACGTTTTCAAAACTTAAATACGGGGGAGTTTTTAAAGACCGAGTTTTTCGATGGTCGCCGTTATAATAAGTCTGAATTGGCTCGTTTGAATCACCTTTTCCGTGATTACCGCTGTGATAAAGTCAAAACGATTGATCCTAAATTATTTGACCAAATTTATTTGCTGCAAATGATGATGGGCACTAATAAGCCGGTTCAATTGATCTCTGGCTATCGTTCATTACAAACCAATAATGAATTGCGTCGTAAGAGCTCTGGTGTAGCAAAACAAAGCTACCATACCCGTGGTCAGGCAATGGATTTTCATATTGAAGGTTTACAGCTAAGTAATATCCGTAAAGCCGCATTAAAAATGGGTGCGGGCGGTGTGGGCTATTATCCGAAAAGCAATTTCATTCATATTGATACAGGACCCGTCAGAACATGGTAATCTGTGCATAGGTGACACAGATTATGGAGTGATTGTTCGATGAAATATACGATTATCCCAGTAACCCCGTTCATGCAGAATTGTCAGGTGATCTGGGATGAAAATTCAATGAATGCAGTGATTGTTGATCCGGGCGGTGAGGCTGAAAAGCTGATTTCTGCTATTGAGAGTCGTGGATTAACATTAACGAAAATTTTACTTACCCATGGTCATTCTGACCATATTGGCGCTTCAGCCCCTCTTGCTAAACACTTTGGTGTACCGATTTATGGTCCACAAAAGGAAGATGCTTTCTGGATTGAAAGCCTTGCCGAACAAAATGCCATGTTTTATATCGGTGATTGTCCTGACTTTACGCCAGACCATTGGTTAGAGGAAGGGGATAGCATCACGTGTGGAGACATCAAGTTTGATGTACTGCATTGCCCTGGTCATACGCCAGGTCACATTGTATTTGTGAACCACGCAGATAAAGTTATCTCCATGGGGGATGTATTGTTTAAAGGCGGTGTGGGGCGGAGTGATTTCCCTCGCGGTAATCATCAAGACCTGATTGCATCGATCAAGAACAAACTACTGCCGCTTGGTGATGATTATCACTTTATTCCGGGACATGGTCCGATGTCGACATTAGGATATGAGCGAATCAGTAACCCATTCTTACAGGGTGGATAATATACTGAATTGATAACTCAGAATATCATTCAAAAACCCCTTTATTAGGGGTTTTTTATATGCAATTGATATAATTTAAAACTATGTCCTAATTATATTTCTTTAATCTAGCTATATTTTAAAAACTTGATACTTTAAATTGATTTTAAATCTAATTTAAATATTAAATTTTTATTTATAAAGAGGGATATATGGGAAAGCTAAATATAGATTCGAATTTATCTAAAGATGATTCTATTCAAAATATTAATAAAGAAGAGACTAAAAAAACAATTAGCCTGAATGAGCCGCCCACATCAGCGAAACAAGATAATACGTCTGATAGTATTAGTAAAGATTATACCAGTATTAACCTGCATCTTACGCCTTTAAATAAAGAAATTGATATACCTGTTTCTGGTGTATCAGAAATACATCAGAGTTTAATTGCTCAAGTTGCCAATGAAGAGAATATTATTATAGGTATTCGTCCTATAGATCCTAAATCAACAAGCATTATAGGAATGGGAGAATATAGCAGTAAAGGGTTAGCTATTAAATCGAAAAGCTCAGACTGGGGACCACACACTGGGTTTATTCCTATGTATCAGCAATTTGCAAAAAAATCAGGGAGAGAAAATAGCAAAAAATATAATGTCTACTCTCAGGAAGCTATTAATGAAGGCAAAGCTATTGCGGTTATATTAGAAATTACCCAAGAAAGAGTTGAAGAGCTTATACGATATAAAACAATTTATTTTTCAGATACAGCAGAACAAGACGGATATAAAGAGATAAGAGCTTCTTTTGATGGTATTGAAAAAGTATTTTTTCTAAAAAAAAGTATTAAATATAATATCGATATATGGAGTGTATATCATCTAGAAAATAATAAAATAGAGCCATTTTATGTTATTGGTGACCCTAAAACAGGAAAAGCAATAACTGCAGATTATGATATTTTCAGCATTATTTTTCCTATGTCAGACTTAGAGCATTATGTCAAAGTAACACCGATGTTGACATGGGATGAGTGGAAGGCTAACGTAAACTATGATGAACTAACTTCAGCCCCAAAAAAATTGTATAATGATGAAATAGAATATAATAAAAAAGAAGGAAAAGATAATGGCATTACCAATAAAAAAATAAAAGAAATAAAAAATAAATTAAATAAAAAACTTGGTCTAGCTGAGGGGATGGAACTGATCCATCATGGAGCTGATGACGCAAACCCTGCGAGTATAATGAGCGAAAATTTCCCTATTACCTTTTTATTACCGGATCGATTAAAAGGAAAAAATAACTTAATAGGTGCGACTGAGTCCATCGATACTTATTTTCATATGAACTCTCAAGGTGCAATCATTGTTGATAACGTTGAACAGCTTTCTAATTTTCAGCAGTTATTAATAAATCAGGGTTATAGAGCCCCATTAAATAAAAAATGGAGTGAAGGAGATAATGGTCAATACTTCGAGCCTAAACGTAAAATATCAGTCAGCTTTATTGAAGGACGAGCAGAAATAATACGGAAAAAAAGTATTATTAATAATGAACCGATCACAGAAAAAACTGTTGCGCAGTTAGATACAGATTTTGGTGATGTTTATTTAAATATGCAAAAAAATCATAATAGTAGCCGATTACCAGAGACCAATTTACCAAATACGGGCAACCTAGACACTTGGCTAGATCCGATGTTGATATACCGTCAAAACAAAGCCAATGATGCGGAAACTCATAGACAGGTAAAACCTACTGAATATACCTACAATGTTATTATCCAAAATGGTGGTGATCAAGATTCAGCTAAAGCAACAGCTTATGCATTTTCTAAACACCCTGAAGACTCTATGGTTATTCAGTATGATATGGGTTCGAAGCAATATAAAATCTTACATGGAGATCTCAATAGAATTAATGTAGGAAAAGTACGTTGGATAACAATTGGTCATGGAAAATATTATGGCAATCATCAACCAACTCTCTATATGGGAAAAAATGCACCGCAATAAGTAAGTGCATTAATGTATTTGCGCAAAAAAGTCTTAAAAAATACAACGCCAGATAAACTCGTTATGCTAGGGTGCAATTTAGGTCGAGGAGGTATTAATGAAAACTTTGCACTAAAAGCGGCTAACTTACTTGCTGAAAATAATATACGATCTCCTATTGTCGCTTATAATCGGCAAGTTGGAATGATGTATTTAGGTTCCAAGATTATCAATCCGGTTGATTTTGTAAATGACTCGGTAAATACACAAGGTTACAAATTTGTCTATCAGTACCATTCAGGCAGTGATCAAGTCAGGATTAATAATAACTCTAGCACATTATATTTTATTAATGAGCTTCGTCGTGGTGAGCTATCACTCTCTCAACTAAATGATTATATTGAACCCGACCCTATGCATATGTTTAGGGATCCTGATACTCGTATTCTTGATAATAATTTACTCAAAAAAGTCGCTTACAATCAGGATGCCTATAGACTATTTGTTCAGGAACTTAAAAATAATAACAGTCTTTTATCCAATGATTTTTATACTACTTTCTCTACGCGACTAAATGAACTCGGTATCATGGATATACCCATTTGGAAGATGGTTAATAGCCAGAATATTCAAAAAAAAGCGTTAGCAAATACAATTAATAATTCAGGAGAGTTAACCGTTATTATTCGGTTGACAGGGGATAAAAAAGGTTTATTACAAGCAGAAAGCTTAGCCGCGAGAAATCCTCAAAATACATTAATTTTTCAAATGGATGTTGATAGTAAAAAACATATTTTGGAATATGGTAAAGAACATTTAATGTCTTTAGTGGAAAAACAAAAAATAATGCACTGGGTAATGATTGGCGATGCAGAAACAATACGAAAGCCCACAAATGCATTATCGATTGAGTTATCGGCACTCAAAAAACAATATCTATTGATAAATCCTGAAAATATCCTGTTTCATTCTGTGGGGCCAGCAATGATAACGGAAGTGGGTGAGCATAAGATATTTATTAGCGGTTTATCTGAGGAGCTTAAAGTACAAGGTATCAACCGAGAAGTTAAATCTAATTTTACCTATGAAGCTCCGGATAAATCCACAATGGTAAACCGTGGTATTTCTACAGCGGTACTCGCCAGTCAGCCTAATCAGCAGCTTATTTTATTATTAGAAAAAATAGCCTTAAAAGAAATTGCTATTCAAGATATCGATTTGCTACAACATCCTTATTTACTGAATTATTTTTCGGATAGCGAAGGAGGTGTCGATGTTAAAAAACTAATTATTGTATTGCAAGATCCTCTCGTAAATTCAAAGTTAAATGAAGCATTAAATCGTGGGTATGAACTTAATACGGAATCAATAAATCAATTGATAGAGACAACGGTAGAGATGGGTTATCGACAACAAGCAGATAGCATCTACACGTTATTAATGACAATAAAAAACGATCTCTCTGTATTAAATAATTTAAGTGAAAACTCTCAACAATTACTTAAACAGCTATTTCCTGCTGGTGATGGCATAGATAAAGGTAAAATTTTAGCTTTAGTGACTGATAATAACAATTTCATTTTGTTAAGTGAGAATTTAAAAGGATTTAGTGAACTCAGTGCTAAAAACTTTGAAGGTGATAGTGGAATATTTAAAAACGTCTCTTTTACTGAAGCATTTACAACATATGAAAATTATCAAGCCCAACGATTGCAGCAATACCATCAACAATTAAACCAAGGAAAAAATATTGGTTTGATTAATCATGGTGTTATATCGAAAAATGACGGGGCTACTAAGATAGACCAAGAGTTAGGTTGTATATATGGCATTGAATATTATCTCACCGATAGTGATTTAGCACGTGATTTTCTTGAGCGAAAGGCTCAAATTGAGTTCATTGCAGATCAAAAAATACTTACTTCGGCAGAGGATACTTTGCTGAAAAAAATGCAAAAATATACTCAGGATATTAATGCGCTAATCAAGAATAACAGTATCTCTATTTCTGACCAATCAGTCATAGATTTATTTTCGGTGGTGGCTGATACGCCGAATAGACTCATTTTTTTACAA
>NZ_JAMPSW010000038.1:0-1195 GCF_028484855.1 Providencia sp. PROV033
TTCAGTTGGCACAGCAGCAATTTCAACAGCAACTTAAACAGTATTTTAATGAGGACATCCAACTTTCCGATGGACGGTCTATCAATAGAGGAAAGTCTGCTGGTTTCCAAAAAATGGAAAATGGTGATTTTAGAGGAAGTATTCAATCAATTGATTTGGAATCACAGAACTTAAAAGTCAAATTATCTTCTTTACAGAATCAACGTAAATCTATTATTGAACAAACTGAGTTTAAGTTACCAAAAAATAGCTGGGTAACTATGAATGGTGAAAAAATCGCTTTCGCTAAATTACAGCAATTAGGGGCAACGATTGAAGGGAAGCCTATCACTTTATCGGACATTGCCTCAGATAATCTGCATAAAAAAATTCGTTTTTCTCCTGAAAAGTTAGCAATGTATTTTTCCTTAATGGAAGGTGGAAAAGACGATGTTATTTTTACTAAAATATTTCATGAGCAGCTAAATTCAGTAGATATATACCAATTAATCGATCACCAAGCTAGTTTTAGTGAATCGGCAGTACTGAAAAAACAGTTTAAGTATCTCGCGAATAATAGTGATATACAGCAAGAAACTATTTCATCTTCGACTTTATTAAAAGTTCGCCAAGCTGGAACTAAACTTCCATTATTCCAACGTATTGCAAATAAGTTTGGTCAAGGAATGGGAGCTGCTGGCATTATGCAAAGTATGATTAGTGCATATGCTATTTTGAATAAACTCGATAAACCAGATATTACAGAGGAAGAGGTTAAGGAGCTAGAAAAACAATTTTATTTACTTTGTGCGTCCGCTTTTTTTAATTATGGAGATATGATTATACAACCAATATTGTTAAATATCTCTTCAGCAAAAGGTGGGGCTTCCCTTATTCGTACAAGGCTTGCCGCAGGAACAGTTGTTATTTTTAACTTAGTCGGGATGGGAATTGATATCTATCAAGCCTACGATTGTTTATCTAAACTCAGTGAAGTATCCGATCCTAAGCAACGTCAAGATCTTATTGTCAATGCGGCTTTATCAATTGCGAGTGCTGTCATTAATGGTGTGACCGTGGTTGCTGTATTAGTAGGAACTTCAACTATTCCTGTTGTTGGATTATTTGTTGGTGGAATTTTGCTTGTAGGAGGATGGATTTACAATGGTATTCGCGCAGTTGAGTATATTAAAGAGGTCATTGATATTGATTGGGA
>NZ_JAMPSW010000039.1:0-36616 GCF_028484855.1 Providencia sp. PROV033
AAAAACACCTGCCGAAGCAGGTGTAAATACAATCAGGTCTACAGACGGATGGTGCCTCACTCAACGTTTCGCCCGTTCGCTGATGGTAAGAGGATTAGCTCTTGATCATCTAAATTGGACAATAGGCACCGATAATCGGCTTTGCGTCATCCCTGGGTTTATGAAGCTAGGCTGTCATAATAAGTGGGATGAGCATCTACATAATAGATAATGCAGAATACGTGCCAACTTTTCTCACTCCTGCATTCTTTCTTTTCACTTCCCGTATCTGTGCTATTTTAAACGAGATTTTTATCTCTTACTCTTTGTGATTCTTTCATACTCATTTCATACTCATTTCATACCAAATCATCTTCTGTTCGATTCAGCAATTTTGTCTCAATTTAGAGACAGCTTATCATCACTATCACTTTCTCTATATAAATCAAACAGTAAAATGTCTCTTTTTGACGACATGAAAATAGGGGTTTGTATCAGATCTGAGACAACCTTTTTTATCCATTAAAAACATAGCATTACAAATATCATTAGATACGAATCATTATTATTCGATGACCCTCAACGAATCCCCGAAATAAAGATAATGAAATACTCAATGAAAAAGAAAAAAGGAGGGAGTGAACAAGAAATTGGAATGAGGATTTTTACGAGTGACAGAAAAGCAAAAACCCCACTCGATTGAGCGGGGTTCTTTAAATTGGTCGGCGAGAGAGGATTCGAACCTCCGACCCACTGGTCCCAAACCAGTTGCGCTACCAAGCTGCGCTACTCGCCGAAATTTAACTGCTTAAGGCAGTAACTCGACATCATTTTTTTCGTGGTGCGAAAGGGGGGACTTGAACCCCCACGTCCATAGGACACTAACACCTGAAGCTAGCGCGTCTACCAATTCCGCCACCCTCGCAATGTCACAAAAAAAATGGGGTGGCTAATGGGACTCGAACCCACGACAACTGGAATCACAATCCAGGGCTCTACCAACTGAGCTATAGCCACCATAACTTCACTTATTTCAAAGCGTTGTTATACTACTACATACAACCTTGTTTTGCCACCGTAGCTTGTCACCTTTTGATGGTGCGCCCGACAGGATTCGAACCTGAGACCTCTGCCTCCGGAGGGCAGCGCTCTATCCAGCTGAGCTACGGGCGCTTAACGCCGTTGCGGGAGAGGATAGTACGGATTTATCCCCCTGCTGTCTAGTCCTTTTTTCAATAAAATTATCGATTGCTTGCCTTTTATCCATTTCGTCGAGAAAGAGAGCATTTTTTCCCTCTTCCTCGCTTATTTTGATGTTTTTTACTCACAACATATTTTTACGATGGGCTTTTTTCATTGCGCCTAAAGCAACGGATCACAAAATATAACCCAGAAACGGTCAATAAAAAGATAGCGCCGACAATCAGTGACAACCGCGTCTCAGGATTAATTGCCATTCCGACCAGAACGCAGGCTAAAAATAATAACGTCGCATAGTTCACCCATGGAAATAGAATCGATTTAAACGTATGCCCAGCCATATGTTGCTGGTTCTGCTTACGAAAACGTAGCTGGCTGGTTAAGATAACTAACCAAGGCACCATTCCGGGTAAGACACTGGCGCTATACACATACACGAAGACTTGTTCTGGGTTTGGAATGATGTAATTCAAACTTGAACCTGCCACTAAGCATAAGATAGTAAAACCGACACAACGCGCTGGAACGCCATTTTTCGTCAGTTTTAATAGTGAGCTAGGTAACTGTTTATTTTGCGCCAGTGCATACAGCATGCGCCCGCCGCTATACATTCCGCTATTACAACCAGATAATGCTGCCGTCAGAACAACAAAGTTAATCACCGCAGCCGCAGAAATAATACCCACTTTAGCGAAAGTCATGACAAACGGGCTACCTTGTTGCCCAACTTCCGTCCACGGGAATAAGGTCACAACAATAAAAATTGCCCCGACATAGAAAATTAAAATTCGCCACAAAATATTATTGATGGCTTTTTTCAACGTTACTTGTGGATTTTTTGCTTCGCCCGCGGTGATCCCAACTAACTCAACACCTTGGTAAGACGCCACCACAATACACAGCGCAAACAGGAAACCTTTCCAGCCCCCCGCAAAGAAACCGCCATGCTCTGTTAAGTTGGCAAGCCCAATCGGCTCAAAGTTATTGCCAATCCCAAAGAAAATCAGCCCCAGACCAATCAAAATCATCACGACAATCGTGGTGACTTTGATCATCGCAAACCAAAACTCTAATTCACCATATAATCTCACTGCCGCGAGGTTTGCCAGTGCCACTAAGGCAACCGCAATCATCGCAAATATCCATTGGGGGACATCAGGGAACCAATATTTGGCATACTCCCCTATGGCTGTAATTTCTGAAATGCCAACAGCCCCCCACATAAACCAGTAGCCCCAAGCCGTTAAGCACCCCCAGAATGGGCTTAAATACTTATAACCAAATGACGCAAATGACCCCGTGACGGGCTCAAGAAATAACATTTCTCCCATGGAACGCATGATGAAAAAGACAAACAATCCCGCAATGATATAGGCTAATAACACTGACGGACCGGCCCACTTCAACGTACTCGCTGAGCCCATAAATAGCCCAACCCCAATTGTTCCGCCCAAAGCAATCAGCTCAATATGACGGGCTTCTAGCCCTCGCTGAAGACCTTGCTGTGGCTTATCCATAATTTCCCCTGTCGATAATAATCATTCGATATTCGCAGCTTTAATTGCAATAAACTTTTTAGTAATCGCGGCTTGTTATCGAAAATAAGATAAAAAATACAATCCCCCAAGATACCGTGAGATCCCTTAGGTTGCATCTATTTTTGAAAAATTGTAGGTATATTTGAAGACAGAATAAAGCATCATTGATATAAATAAACCCGCATTGCGCGGGTCTATTCAGTTAAAAAGAGGCTTAAAGCTTACCACCGTAATAGTAGCCTAAAAACTTCAACAACTTAAACTGTCGTTTAATTCGAGTTGGCTGCGAAAGCAAGCGATACAGCCATTCTAATCCTAAGTTTTGCCAGACTTTTGGTGCACGCTTAACGTGTCCAGTGAACACATCATAAGTGCCACCAACACCCATATACAGTGCATCTGGATGGACTACACGGCAATCACGCATAAATATTTCTTGCTTAGGAGAGCCCATCGCTACCGTGACAATTTTTGCGCCACTCGCATGAATACGTTCAAAGAGCGCATTGCGATCTTCCGCTGTGAAGTAACCATCTTGAGAACCGGCAATATTCACATTCCATTGCGCACGTAACTTCGCTTTAGTTTGTTCAAGAATTTCAGGCTTTCCCCCCACCAAAAACACTGGCGTGCCTTCTTTTCCTGCGCGTTCCATCAAGCCTTCCCATAAGTCAGCCCCTGCCACGCGGGAAACGTCTGCTTTGGGATATTTACGGCGAATCGCACGCACAATGCTAATCCCATCAGCATAAAGATATTCTGCCTGCCCCAACAAAGTATTCAGTGCAGTATCTTGCTCAGCAATCATCACTTTTTCTGCGTTGATAGCGACAAGTGTGCCGGTTTTAGTCTTACCGTCAGCAAATAGATAGTCCAAGAAATGGGACATATTTTTAAAGCCCCAAATGTTATGACCTCTGATGCTATATTGAGGAATTGACGACTGTTCCATAATGCTCCTTTTAACGGCTTTCCCGTTGACCACTTTTGAAATAGGAAGTGGCTTTAATACGAATAAGACCGGCACTTTCAAATAACCAGTACAGTAATTTTGCTAACACTAAACATAGTCCGAAGACTAAACAGAAAAAGACCACGCGCGAGACAAAGGAATCAACTCCTTCACGGGCTAGGACGATCATATTGAAGATGGCACCGAAACAAAATGCCTGCATGATAGCGGCTTTATAGCGGTTAGATTCTTTCAAACTCAAACCATAAATCCAGTCAAACCATTTAATAATCAAACCAACTACGATGGCACCTAATGGGATAAACAGGACACCGCCCATCACCACCAGCGAGCCAATTAAGGTCGGAGAAATGGCTAACCCAGAATGGTTATTGAGCACTTCCCAAGTAAAATAGTTAGCCGAATTTAATACGGTATCTGGACGTTCTGGCCATACCCATGATGGAATAAACACATAGAAATCACGGATAATCGGCGCTAAGCCTTGGAAATCCATTTGGTCATAGTAACTGAGCAGTAACCCGAGGTTTTCCCACGGAGAGAACGTATCGCGGGTTAGATACAAGAAAGTGTAAAATGCCTCCGCACCGCTCACATCAAGACCGTAACGCTTGAGAGCTAACCAGAACATTCCAACAATACTCGCCACACCCGCTGCTGCCAGCATCCAAAGTGTAATCCAACCGCGAACAATCCCAATAAATAAAAACAGCGCAAAAGCCAAAATAATATTCGCGCGCGTTCCACCGACGATCACATAGGTTAAAAAACCAAATGACACGGTACTAACGAGGAAGAAAATCCAGCGTTTTTGCGTTGGCTTCAGGAAGTAAACAATCAGCATGGCGGGGATAAAGAAATAGAAGAAACGCTTCAACGCCACGCCGGATACCTGACTCGAGAATATCTGACTATAAGACTTCAACTTAAATAGTAAGAAGCCATTGTCCATGAAGAAAATGCCCACGGTTACCACAGCAACTGCGATTAACAATAAGCAAGTTAAGTTGGTTTCCACTTTATTCATGCTAAATACCGCACGGCGCTGAACATCAACACGCTTCGTTAAGCGGGTTTTGTACGTCACATAGTAAATAGCATAGAAGCTTGTTGACGCTAGCATGGCATACATCAGGTAATCTGCGGGAACTATCGCCACATCAAACTGGAAAACCAATGCACATGTCAGAGGAAAGCCGAAATAAAATGTCAATAAATACAACAAAGTAAAGAAAATATTAAAATTAAAGCGCACACGAAGAAACTCTTTGTACATCAGTGTGCCAATAAAAATAATGGAGATCAGGTAGATCAGTGATAATCCCCCCAATTCAAGCAATGTCATACTTTCGCCTCCGCAATGCTGAGGATCTGTTTCCAGCCATCAGTAAAGTTAGGTGCAAAGAATTCAATATCTTGCTTATTAAGGGTATTCATTTGACGCTGAGCTTCATCCACTAACGGTAGTGTGAGCTTGTCACCATAGAAAAAGACCGGGACATTCTGTGCCGTTAAATCTTGCCAGAAGGTATTTTGACGGCTAATGACAAAAGGAATAGAGAACTGGATAAGCAAACAAACCGTTCCAACCCCTTGTTGGCGATTAAAAATAAAGTAGCCAAGGTCGCAGGTTTTCAGCAAATTCAGGTAATCATCGAACGCCATACGTTCTTTAAGAATATCCACCTGCCCCTGAGGGAATTCACTTTGTGCTGCTTGTTCGACTTCCGCAATATAGTTTTGGTTATTGGCAGGGTAGCCCATTGGCACTATCACCTTAACGTTATCACCAAACTGCTGTTTAATCGCACCCAGTGCTTCCACATGACGATTAGAACGATCCCCCGAGTTACCAAGCAATATCGTTAATTGCTCGCTCTCACGAGGCTCTCGTTCACTTAATGTCAACGCAGGGTCCATACGTGTTGGGAAATAGAGCACCGACGATTGCACATTCGGATTCGACTGATGAAAATAAGACAGGTCTCCCCGAGTGGCACACACATGCCCTACTTTCTTTTGCGCTAAGCGACGTAAAATATAAAATAGCTTAAATTTCAGTGAGCTAGACTCTTCATATAAGTCTGCCCCCCAAATATGCCACCAAAATTGATGGGATTTTATCTTACCAAAGAGCAGCGCTAACCAGATTGGCGCATTAAATTGCCCATGGAAGAAAAAGCGCGTGCGGCGCTCTGCTTTAGCGCGACGAATAACACTATCGGCAATCGATTTTTTGCTGTCAAAAACTTCAATTTCGAGCTTTGGATAGGCAGCAGCTAGCTGCGCATCTTGGCTCACCACCATAAAATGCGGCTTTTGAGACGGTGCCATTTCTTGGCAAATAACGTCATTAAAAAACGTTAAAACCGTCTGATTATGATGCGGGAGGTCAGATCCCAGTACATGTATTAAGGTTGTCATGCTCGCCTACGGTAGATCAAAAATACGCAACAACAGAGAGTAAAATATACGATATACGTTGCCATATAGGCTTGTGTTGCCCCGACTGCGCCATGTTCAGGAATAAACCAATGGGCAAAACCTGTTAACAGAACAAATTGGCTAACTTCCGTGAGAACATAAAAGCGCAATGCCGCTTTCGCGATGACTAAATAACCAAAAACGTAAGCACCCACTTTCAATACATCGCCGACCAGCTGCCAAGCAAACAGGTCTCTCATCCCTGTAAACTCTTTTGAAAATAGCAACCAAATCGCAAAATCACGCAGTAACCATACCGTAAAGCTCACGGCAGCAACCGCAGGTAAAACAAACTTCAGCGCCTTAATAATTTCGGCAGAAATTTCATTTTTATGCTGTAAACGCGACAACGTTGGCAATAAATACACTGAAAACGTTGCGGTGATGAATTGTAGATAAGCGTCCGAAATGGTTGTCACACCCGTCCATAATCCAACTTCATCCCAGCTATAGGTTTGTGCCAATAAGTTTCGCATCATGATATAGGCAACAGGCAGTGTGATTGCCGTTAACATTGCCATGATGGTGAACTTACCGAGATTGGTGGCTATCGCTTTGTCCCATGCAGACTTTAAGGATGACAACGCAAATTGCTTACGTCGTATAATCAGACCTGCGGCGGGCAACACCACCAATGCGGGAACCAATGCAAGCCCCGCCAACGCACCGTCATACCCTCCCATGAGATAGCATAAATAATAGGCGACTACACCGATTATGCTACCAAAAATGATGGCCGTCGCATTCCCAGCTGCATCTCGGTAACCCTTTAAAATCGCCAAAAAATAGTTCGCATATGCGATACCCATCTGAATTAAGGCGACCATACGGATCACTGAGCTATATTGCTCAGTATCAAATAACGCGGCACTAATAGGCGCGCTGCATAACAAAAAGACAATGGCCAGTAACGTCGAGAACCCAAGAATAATCGTTGAAGACGTTCCCAGCACGGCTCGTAATTTTTGAGGATCTTGATGGTGCTCTGCCACATATTTTGTGACGCCATTGAAGATCCCTGCGCCAGATAAAACACCTAGCACGGTAATTAATTGACGAAAATTTCCCGCCAGCCCAACACCGCTAGGGCCAAATGAGACTGCAAATAATTTCACGATCAACAGGCCCACCCCGATTTTAATCAGGGTAGACCCAGCAGTCCAAACCGATGCTTTAGCTAATGACATTAGGCAAAGAACGCTTTAATTCGCTCAATGACCACTTGCTGCTCGTCATCTGTCATGTTGTAGAACATCGGCAGACGCACTAAACGGTCACTTTCAACCGTGGTGTATTTATCTTCACCGTGGAAATAACCAAACTCCATTCCAGCTGGGCTGGTGTGCAGTGGCACGTAATGGAAAACAGTTAAAATACCGTGAGATTTCATATAGTCATTAAACGCTGTACGCTCTTCCACATTTTTCAGTTTGATATAGAACATATGCGCGTTATGTTTCAAACCGTCTGGTACAGTTGCTAATACTAAACGACCCGCAGTAACCAGAGGTTGTAACGCTTGATAATAGCGATCCCACAGTAATAAACGACGTTCATTAATTTTGTCTGCTTCTTCTAACTGAGCCCATAAATAAGCCGCTTGTAAGTCGGAAAGCAGATAACTTGAACCGATGTCACGCCATGTATATTTGTCAACTTGACCACGGAAGAATTGGCTACGGTTAGTACCTTTTTCGCGGATCACTTCTGCACGGTTAATCAACGCTTTATCATTGATTAACGTTGCTCCACCTTCACCACCTGAAGAGTAGTTTTTGGTTTCATGGAAGCTGTAGCAACCAATATGACCGATGGTTCCCAATGCTTTGCCTTTGTAAGTCGACATCACACCTTGCGCAGCATCTTCAATCACAAATAAGTTGTGTTTTTTCGCAATCGCCATGATGGTGTCCATTTCACAAGCCACACCTGCGTAGTGAACAGGAACAATTGCACGTGTACGATCAGTAATTGCAGCTTCAATTTTGGTTTCATCGATATTCATGGTATCTGGACGAATATCCACAAACACAATTTTAGCGCCACGTAACACGAATGCGTTAGAGGTCGATACGAAGGTAAAGCTCGGCATGATGACTTCATCGCCCGGCTTAATATCAATCAGGATCGCGGCCATTTCTAATGAAGCGGTGCAAGACGGCGTTAACTGGACTTTCGGACAGTTAAAACGTTTCTCCATCCACTCTTCACAACGTTTAGTGAAACCACCATCACCGCACAGTTTGCCACTTGCCATAGCCTGCTTCATATACTCAACTTCAGTGCCTACAACGGGTGGTTTATTAAATGGAATCATGTTGTCCCCTGTATAACCAATATGCTGTGCTGGCAATCGCCGCACCGCTGCGTGAATAAAGATTTAACGCCGCAACATTACTCATTTGCGTGGCAACATTTAACTGTCTTTTTTGGTGTTGCACACACCATTGATAAGCCGCTGACATTAATTTCCGACCGATACCGCGCCCTGTTGCATTTGGTATTGCCGCTAACAATCCAATTCGCGCTGTATCAGCATCAAGACTACGTAGGCTAACGAAACCTAAAATATCACCTGCTTGATCTCTAAGGAGTAAACAGGTGTGGTCAAATGTCCCAAGAACCGCTTTTTCTATCCATAATGCATAAAACCGACCGCTATCCCCTTCTCGATACCAAGGCGTACGAAAGCGGCTGTTACTAAACACAGCTGCCGCGGTGTCGCGCAGAAAAACAATATCCCCTGTTTGTGCGACAACCACATTATCCGTCTCTGATAACGCTGTGTTTAGATAAGCATTTTCTGTGCCAACCGTTAACGCAAAATCGATTTCACCTTCAACAAAACTGAATCCCATACTGGCAAGATTATCAATTCTCGCAGTCTCAGATGCCGCAACTTTCGCTTGCACAATTTCAAACTTATCCAGTTGATAAGCTAAGATAATTTGCGCATCTGTTGCGGCGAAATCCAGTTTCGCCGTAGAACGTTTAAAAAAATCAGATTCCCAATCTAAGGGATCAATATTGGCGCGGACGGACACGAAGTAAGTCCTCTAAGTATTTGCCATAACCTGTTTTATTCAGGCGAGCGGCGGCGTCTTTAACTTGGTCATCAGATAACCAGCCATTGCGCCATGCAATCTCTTCTAAACAAGCCACTTTGAAACCTTGGCGTTTTTCCACAGTTTGAACAAAGGTTCCTGCTTCAATCAAGCTGTCATGGGTACCCGTATCTAACCAAGCAAACCCACGACCGAGTAGCTCAACGCTGAGCTCACCACGTTCCAAATACATTTGGTTGATAGACGTAATTTCTAATTCACCACGTTCAGAAGGTTTTACTTGTTTAGCAAAATCAACCACTTGATTATCATAGAAATATAAACCCGTCACCGCCCAATTAGATTTTGGCTGCTTTGGCTTTTCTTCAATAGACAACGCTTTAAAGTTGTCATCGAATTCCACGACACCAAAACGTTCTGGATCCATCACTTGGTAACCAAAGACCGTCGCACCTTTTTGACGCGCAGCAACTGACATTAATTTAGGGCTAAATGAATGACCAAAGAAAATGTTATCGCCAAGCACTAAGCAACAGGAATCCCCATTGATAAACTCTTCACCAATGATGAATGCTTGCGCGAGCCCATCTGGAGATGGCTGCTCTGCATAACTCAGTTCAATACCAAATTCATGACCATCGCCCAATAAACGCTGGAACATCGGCAGATCATCGGGCGTCGAAATGACCAAAATTTCACGGATCCCTGCCAGCATTAATACCGACAGCGGATAATAAATCATTGGCTTATCATAGATAGGCAGCAGCTGTTTTGAGATACCGCGTGTAATCGGATGTAGACGCGTTCCCGAACCACCAGCCAGAATAATACCTTTCATGCTTCCTCCTAGCTACCTAAGCCCAGACGCTCGCCTGCATAGGAGCCATCTTGCACACGACGCCACCATGTTTCGTTGTTTAAATACCACAGTACCGTTTTACGGATACCCGATTCAAACGTTTCTTCAGGTGTCCAGCCTAATTCACGCTGGATTTTATCGGCGTCAATGGCATAACGCATATCGTGACCAGGGCGGTCTTTCACATACGTAATTAAATCACGGTAATGCGTCACACCTTGAGGTTTCTGCGGATGCAACTCTTCGAGTAATTCACAAATTGTTTCAACAACTTGGATATTACGGCGTTCGTTGTGCCCACCAATATTGTACGTTGAGCCCGGTTGCGCTTGAGTGGCAACTAAATGCAGTGCTCGAGCATGATCTTCCACAAACAGCCAGTCGCGAATTTGTTCGCCCTTGCCATACACTGGCAGTGGCTTACCAGAAATCGCGTTCAAAATAATCAATGGGATCAACTTCTCTGGGAAGTGATACGGACCATAGTTGTTCGAGCAGTTAGTGATCATGGTGGGTAAGCCATATGTTCTTTGCCATGCTCGGACTAAATGGTCGCTCGATGCTTTTGACGCTGAATATGGGCTACTTGGCGCATAAGGTGTTGTTTCTGTGAAGAAACCTTCTGGCCCGTCCAAATCTCCATACACTTCATCAGTTGAAATGTGGTGGAAACGAAAAGCCGCTTTTTGGCTCTCTTCAAGTGCAGACCAATAATGGCGTGCTGCTTCTAACAGTGTATAAGTACCCACAATGTTAGTTTCGATGAATGCCGCAGGACCATCAATAGAACGGTCAACATGGCTTTCTGCGGCTAAGTGCATCACCACATCTGGTTTGTGCTCAGCAAACACTTTATCCAGTGCTGTGCGGTCACAAATGTTTACTTGTTCAAAGGCATAGCGTTCGCTATTAGCAACTCCCGCTAATGACTCTAAATTGCCCGCATAAGTCAAGCAATCAACCACAATGGCATGGTCTTGTGTATTCTCAATCACGTGGCGAACAACGGCGGAGCCGATAAAACCGGCACCACCTGTAATTAAAATGCGTTTCAACGCCATACTCCTTTTGTATCCACAACCCATTTTTGAGGGATAGCAGAACCTTGGATACCTTTAAACAGGTTATGGTCAACCAACATTAGGATCACATCAGCTTCGCTAACCGCTTTTTCAATTGAAACCAGTTCAGCAATGCCTTTCAGCGCTGTTGGTAACTCATCAATGTGCGGTTCAACTGCAAAAGTCTTACCTGGGTTCCAATTAGCAACCATCTTAGTGATGTGCATTGCAGGGCTTTCACGCAGGTCATCGATATTTGGTTTAAATGCTAAACCAAAGCAGGCGATTTTGATTTCGCTCGCTTTTTTACCTGTTTCCGCTAAGCAGTCTGCGACAGCTGCTTTCACTTGATCCACCACCCAAATTGGTTTGCCATCGTTAACTAAACGCGCAGTGTGGATTAAACGAGATTGTTTTGGACTTTGCGCCACGATAAACCATGGGTCAACTGCGATGCAGTGACCACCCACGCCAGGACCTGGTTGCAGAATGTTCACGCGAGGATGACGGTTCGCTAAGCTGATCAGTTCCCAGACATTGATATCTTGTTCTGCGCAAATCAGAGATAATTCGTTAGCAAATGCGATATTCACATCACGGAAGCTGTTTTCCGTTAGCTTACACATTTCAGCCGTTCTTGAGTTAGTGATTACACACTCACCTTCTAAGAAGATATTGTACAGCTCGCTCGCACGCAGAGATGATTTAGGCGTCATACCGCCGACAACACGGTCGTTTTTGATCAGCTCAACCATCACTTGACCTGGCAGTACACGCTCTGGGCAGTAAGCCACATCGATATCAGCCTGTTCACCTGCTTGGTGAGGAAAAGTTAAATCAGGACGTGCATCCGCTAACCACTGGGCCATCTGCTCGGTAGTCCCTACTGGAGAGGTTGACTCAAGGATCACTAAGTCGCCTTTCTTCAGGACTGGCGCGATAGACTCAGCTGCCGCTTTCACGTACACCAAATCAGGCTCGTGTTCACCTTTGAATGGTGTCGGAACGGCAATCAGGAATGCGTCTGCAGGTTGTGGCTTCGTGAAGGCTTTTAAGTGACCTTCTTCAACCGCTTTTTTCACCACTACGTCCAGCTCAGGTTCCACAATATGGATTTTACCTTGATTGATAGTGTCAACCGCATGCTGGTTAACATCTACGCCGACAACCTGCTTCTTACGAGATGCGAAGGCTGCCGCTGTTGGTAAACCGATATAACCAAGGCCGATAACAGAAATAGTTTCAAAACTCATAATTTCACCTGATTGCTTTTTAATGCTGCAAGAATACGCTGACAAGCATGACCATCACCATAAGGGTTATGTGCGCGGCTCATTTCGTGATATTCCGCTTCATCTGTCAGTAACCGATTAACTTCATTTACAATGGTTTGTGTATCTGTACCCACTAAACGAACTGTCCCTGCATCAACAGCTTCAGGGCGTTCGGTGGTATCTCTCATAACTAAAACAGGTTTGCCTAAAGATGGCGCCTCTTCTTGAATACCGCCGGAATCCGTTAAAATCAGATACGCGTGGTTCATCAAATAGACGAACGGCAGATATTCCTGAGGACTAATTAAGATAATATTATCAATGCCATGCAGAATTCGTTTTACTGGTTCACTCACATTTGGGTTCAAGTGAACAGGGTAAACCACTTGAACATCAGGATGCGCTTGAGCGATATCCGCTAAGGCATGGCAAATACGCTCAAAACCACCACCAAAGCTTTCACGACGGTGACCCGTTACAAGGAGCATTTTTTTATTTGGGTCGATAAATGGGTAATTTCCGGCTAATTCGGCCATCATATTTTGGTTACCCATCACCTTCTCTTTCACCCACAACAGCGCATCAATGACTGTATTGCCAGTCACAGAAATATGGCTATCGGGAATAGATTCGTTGAGTAAGTTTTGGCGCGAGTTTTCTGTCGGCGCGAAATGGTACTGAGCAAGGTGCCCCGCAATTTTACGGTTACCTTCTTCTGGCCATGGCGAATAGAGGTTTCCTGTGCGCAGTCCAGCCTCAACATGCCCTACAGGGATGCGATGATAGAATGCCGCAAGGCTAGTTGCCATCGTCGTTGCAGTATCGCCATGAACAAGGACAACATCGGGTTGGAAATCTGCAAATACTGCCTTTAATCCTTCCAAAATACGGCAAGTAATGTCGGTTAAATCCTGACCTGGTTTCATAATATTGAGATCGTAATCGGGAGTGATCTCAAATAAGTTCAGTACTTGATCTAGCATTTCACGGTGCTGAGCGGTAACACACACTTTCGCTTCAAAATCTGCATCATCAGCAAGTGCATGAACCAATGGAGCCAT
The DNA here is from genome assembly GCF_028484855.1 of Providencia sp. PROV033. Taxonomy (NCBI): domain Bacteria; kingdom Pseudomonadati; phylum Pseudomonadota; class Gammaproteobacteria; order Enterobacterales; family Morganellaceae; genus Providencia; species Providencia sp. PROV033. The sequence goes on from NZ_JAMPSW010000039.1 coordinate 13,495, forward strand.
TTTAATAGCTTCAGGTCGTGTGCCGAATACAGTCAATACTTTCACAGTGACTCTCTTATATTTTCTTCGCAGTTTACTGCTTTATTTAGTTTTAATGATGCAATCTCGCCACCGACCTTTCCGTCAGTGGCGAGTAAGACATTACGATGGGCGACGGCGAGACAGTACCACTCCGGCACCGACTAACACACCAATTGCACCCCACAGAACCGCAATGAATGCTCTGCGCGGACTATCGCGTTTGATTGGATCTTCAGGAGTTCGCAGATAACGATACGCGTGAAAATTATCTTGAAGAGCTGGACCAACATCCAGTGTCGCTAGCATCGCGACATTTTGGTCATAATCCGTATCAAAATCAGGACCTGTTGCTTTTAAAGTCTCGATTTGAGCTTGCAGTAATGGAACCCCTAACATGAACATTTTTGAGTCAGGAATTTCATCTACTGGCGCAGTCGTTTGATTACGAGAGATACCTTGTTTTTCAGCAACTTTAAGTGCTTGCTCAAGGCTGTTTAGACGACGATCATACGCGGCATTTGCCACCATGGCTTCACGCTTGACCAACGCTTTCATAGATTGGGTTTTTGTTGCCCAAGCCCCTTTCAACTCATCATTCAGGTTGGTGGTTGCACGTTGATTAGCAAACTCAATATATTCGCGTAATAGCTGATTAGAATCAGTCGCTGTTTCAGCCACTAACTTCACACTATCTGTTGGGTTTTTGAGTGCATCTGCCGGTGTATACTCAATGTTGTTGATCAATTCATCCAACAAGGCAGCATCTGCTTTCGGGTCATTTTCCAAACGTTGCTTATAATACTCAGTACCTAACCAAAACTGGCGACGAGTATCGTAAGAGCCTAATTGTTTGGTAAATTCTTCATAAGCTTCTTTCGCAATGGTGGGTAACTGTCCTTCTTGCCCTACGACATTAATGCGAGAATCAAGGTTGCGCAGAAACTGTTGCTGAGAATAATAACTTCCCAGATTGTTCACAGTTGGTAGATCCGTGATAGCCGTTGTACTCCACTTCGGCTGCATAAAATAGGATGCTCCCAGTGCAATCGCAGCAAAAATCACTGCACATGCGACGATCCAAATTTTACCCTGCCATAATGAACGGCATAAATCACGAATATCTAACTCCGCTTCAATCGGAGTTTGATGCTGACTAGGTTGTGTTTCTGAGTTATTCACTGCACAGAACCTCTATAGTTCGTTTGTCTTTACCGGACCGCACTCTTACGCGCACGACGTCTAATTCGTTTGATAAAACGGGCGACTTTCCATGCTCGTTTGATGCAGTAACCATACATCATAAATACAAGCAAAAATAATGCCAACATTACCCATTCTGGGATGAATGATAGGCGTTCGCCAAGAATACCAATGCACGCAAGTATTGCCGCAGCCAATGTGATGATTACAAATGCCCCTTTCGGGGTAAATCCTGAACGCATAATCAAGTGATGAATATGCTGACGATCCGGTGAAAATGGACTCATCCCTTTACGAATACGGCGGTACATAATTGCCACCATATCCATAAGCGGAATAGCAATAATCCATAATGCAGTCACAGGATTAATTGGATGAACATCTTCTTGCGTCGATGCAACCAAGATCCAAATAATGGTGAAACCAATCAAAGTACTTCCCGCATCGCCCATGAACACTTTAAATCGACGACCTAAAACACCTAGGTTCAGCAGGATATAAGGAAGAATAGCCGCTATAAACGCAAAACACCAAAACGCTAACGCGTAGTTACCATTTTGATACAGTAAGAAACCTAAAGCACCGAAAGAGACCGAAGACAGGCCGCCTAACAGACCATCAATACCATCAACCATGTTGAAAGCATTGATTGCAGCCCAAACAGCAAATAGGGTCACAATGTAACCAAATGGTCCAAGCACCAGTTCCCAAGGACCGAATGCATGCCCCAGTGACTCTAATGAGAGCCCGCCTGCCGTCATCATCACGACAGCAACAATAGCCTGAACGCCAGCGCGTAATTTCACGCTAATGTCGAATCTATCATCCAGTGCACCAACGAACACTAAGAGCCCAGCACAAGCGATATATAACCACTTATGGGGAATGTATTCTTCCGTGATCATAAACGCGAAGCAAACGCCAAAGAAAACAGAGATCCCTCCAACGAGAGGTACCAATCCTACGTGTTTCTTCCTGAAATTCGGTTTATCAACCAAGCCAATTTTTTTTGCCACAATACGTGCGACAAAAATAAAAGCTAAGGTAAACAAAAAGACATAGAAGAGATTACTCATAAAGTGTGTGCTATCCACTGTTCTACTCTCTTATATTTCTATCTAACTTTTAAACACTAACAATCTGGGTTGCTGTGATAAAGTACCGCGCCAACATAGTATCCGAGCAAAAAAATCGTACACTAAAACAGAATCATTCTTTTTTTGATATGCACAAAACATGCCGAAAAGTACAATACGGCGTAAATAGTTTTGCGTTACAAACTTACCTTAACGATTTTATCCTTTAACATAGCAAGATGCATGCCATAAAAAACAATCTCAACCTGATTAATCGACCTTTACCATCAATTTTTATCTAACCGAGTAAATATCAATCATTGAGTAAATTTAAGTATAAAAATTAATCTAGAAAATACCATCTTCTTATGAATAATCTAGCATCCGTTTATTATTTCATTTTACTCATGAATAAAGTAATTTGTGCTCATATTGTTAAATAATAAAGACTATTATTTTATGAGCGTTAATAACATACGGATAAAAAAATAGGCGCCCTATTAGAGCGCCTATTTCTATACTTATAATCCTAACGATTATGCTCTTTTCATGAAGTCAAAGAACTCTTCGTTAGTTTTTGTCATTGCTAATTTGCTGATGAGGAATTCCATCGCATCGATTTCGCCCATTGGGTGAATAATCTTGCGTAGAATCCACATTTTTTGCAGCTCATCTTGGGAAGTGAGCAGCTCTTCTTTACGTGTACCTGAACGATTGTAATCAATTGCAGGGAATACGCGTTTTTCAGCAATTTTACGAGACAGGTGTAATTCCATGTTACCTGTTCCTTTAAATTCTTCGTAGATAACTTCATCCATTTTCGAGCCAGTATCAACCAGCGCGGTTGCGATGATAGTTAAACTACCGCCTTCCTCAACGTTACGAGCAGCACCGAAGAAACGTTTCGGACGATGTAATGCGTTTGCGTCCACCCCCCCCGTCAGTACTTTACCTGATGAAGGCACAACGGTGTTGTATGCACGAGCAAGACGAGTAATGGAATCCAGTAAGATGATAACGTCTTTTTTATGTTCAACTAGACGTTTCGCTTTCTCGATAACCATCTCAGCAACTTGAACGTGGCGTGCAGCTGGCTCATCAAATGTTGAAGCAATCACTTCACCTTTAACAAGGCGTTGCATCTCGGTAACTTCTTCCGGACGCTCATCGATCAGCAGAACCATCAATACACAATCAGGATAGTTATGAGCAATGTTAGCCGCAATATTTTGCAGTAACATTGTTTTACCCGCTTTCGGTGGTGCAACGATCAGACCACGTTGTCCACGACCGATTGGTGCGGCTAAATCTAATACACGAGCGGTTAAATCTTCAGTAGAACCATTACCACGTTCCATGCGCAGACGATTATTAGCATGTAACGGAGTTAAGTTTTCAAAAAGGATTTTGCTGCGGGCGTTTTCAGGTTTGTCGAAGTTAACTTCGTTAACTTTTAAGAGGGCAAAGTAACGTTCACCTTCTTTCGGGGGACGGATTTTACCTGAAATGGTATCGCCTGTGCGTAGGTTAAAACGGCGAATTTGACTAGGAGAAACATAGATATCATCAGGACCTGCGAGGTAAGAACTGTCTGCTGAACGGAGGAAACCAAATCCATCCTGCAATATTTCCAGTACGCCATCGCCGAAAATATCTTCTCCACTTTTAGCATGCTGCTTCAAAATCGAGAAAATAATATCCTGCTTTCTCATACGGGCTAAGTTCTCTAGCCCCATGTTTTCGCCTAACGTAATCAGTTCTGATACTGGCGTATTTTTTAATTCGGTAAGATTCATAATGGTGGGTTCTTTAACTCGGGGTATTTCTCGAACTATGAACGTAAATTGGAGGCAACTTTTATAGTGAACCTATGAAGTATAGTGAACCTATGAAGTGCCAGTTTAACTTTATAGTGCCCTGTTGATAGATATGGATTCATAACCAACAACAATGCATTAAAATCTGTGCTAGCTACAACTAATATTGCTGTGAAGGTGCTGTGACTAACGAAAGCGTTATTATCATCGAGATGATATGCTGCATATTATTAGAAACGTAATCAATATTAGCAATAGTTTTTTATACATTTTAGGACAACATCTTATCCCTAATACAGACCATTTACCTTATTCAAGACTTAAGTCACAGTGATACAACCATGGATTTATCAACTTTAGATTAGTCATAAGTCACGCTAAAATTGTCACTGAACAGAACTGTAAGCTAGACGGTTAAGAAAAGAGCAAAGGAAAATAAGGTAAATCTTATGGGTACTCTATGAGGAATGCGGATAACTTATCATGCTTAAATGGGGACGTCTAGCGGCTCTCTATATAAAATAAATGCGCCGCTAAACGTTTTGGCTTATATAAAGCTATAACTTACAGATTTTCGTCTAGAAATTCTTTCAGTTGAGTTTTAGATAATGCGCCAACTTTAGTTGCTGCTACACTACCGTTTTTGAATAATAGAAGTGTAGGAATACCACGAATACCAAATTTTGGTGCCGTTGCTGGATTATTATCAATATTCAGTTTTGCGATGGTCACTTTGCCTGTATATTCTTCAGCAACTTCATCCAAAATAGGTGCGATCATTTTACAAGGACCACACCATTCTGCCCAGAAGTCTACCAGAATTGGTGAATTTGCATTTAGAACGTCTGATTCAAAACTCGCATCAGTAATATGTTTAATTTTGTCGCTCATGTTGTACTCCAAAGGATCATTTTTACAGACATAGTGTAACATTAATTGGCGGCAGTATGCTTTATTTCAAAAGATACACTTTCGTAAACCAACCGATAACTGATATTCTAACATACTATGAGTAAAGCACACTTGACAGAAAAGAAGTTTTCCGACTTCGCATTGCACCCAAAAGTCATTGAAGCACTTAACAAAAAAGGCTTCAACTTTTGCACGCCTATTCAGGCGTCTACCCTGCCTTATACTGTCGAAGGCAAAGATGTTGCGGGGCAAGCGCAAACAGGTACAGGTAAAACGTTAGCATTTCTAACGTCTACATTTCATTTTCTCTTAACTCACCCAGCTATTGAAGGGAAAAAAACCAATCAGCCACGTGCGCTGATCATGGCTCCTACTCGCGAATTAGCGGTGCAGATTTATTCCGACGCGAAAGAATTAGCAGAGTACACCGGTTTAAAAATGGGTCTAGCCTATGGTGGTGATGGCTACGACGAACAATTGCGCGTATTACAAGACGGCGTTGATATTCTCATCGGAACAACAGGTCGTCTGATTGATTATGCCAAACAAGGCCACGTTGATTTAGCGGCTATCCAAGTTATTGTATTGGATGAAGCAGACCGTATGTATGACCTTGGTTTTATTAAAGATATTCGTTGGTTATTCCGTCGCATGCCTAGCGCAACGGATAGACTAAATTTACTGTTTTCCGCAACACTCTCTTACCGCGTGAGAGAATTAGCATTCGAACAAATGAACAGTCCAGAATATATCGAAGTTGAACCGCTGCAAAAAACAGGTCACCGCATTAAAGAAGAACTGTTTTATCCATCCAATGAAGAAAAAATGCGTCTGCTGCAAACGCTGCTTGAAGAAGAGTGGCCTGAGCGCTGTATTATTTTCGCAAATACCAAGCATCGTTGTGATGATATTTGGGCTCACCTTGCTGCCGACGGTCACCGTGTAGGATTACTCACAGGTGATGTCGCACAGAAAAAACGCCTGCGTATTTTAGAACAGTTCACCCAAGGTCAGATTGATATCTTGGTTGCGACTGACGTTGCCGCTCGCGGACTACACATTCCATCAGTAACTCATGTCTTTAACTATGATTTACCTGACGATTGTGAAGACTACGTACACCGCATCGGACGTACTGGTCGTGCAGGTGAAAGCGGAAACTCCATCAGCTTAGCTTGTGAAGAATACGCACTGAATTTACCTGCAATTGAAGAATATATTCAGCACTCCATCCCTGTCAGTAAATACAACAGTGATGCACTCCTGAGCGACCTACCGGCACCGAAACGCCGCCATCGTCCGCGCCCAAGTGGTCCACGCCGCAATTCAAATGCACCGCGTCGCCATAATGGTCCACGTAATAACCATAAACGTGCAGGCTGAGTAAATACCCTATGCTGAAATCTTCTTCTCTGTATGCTGCTATCGATTTGGGTTCCAACAGCTTTCATATGCTGGTTGTTCGTGAAACCGCCGGTAGCATTCAGATTATTTCTCGGGTTAAACGAAAAGTTCGTCTGGCTGCTGGCTTAGATAAAAATAATATTTTATCTGAGCAAGCCATGGAGCGAGGCTGGCAATGCCTGCGCCTTTTTTCTGAACATCTGCAAGATATTCCTAACTCGCAAATTCGAGTTGTAGCAACCGCAACGTTACGCCTTGCTAAAAATGCCGATGTTTTTATTGAAAAAGCCAGCCAAATCCTCGGTAATCCCGTGAGAGTCATCCAAGGAGAAGAAGAAGCTCGCTTGATTTATCAAGGCGTCGCCCACACGACTGGGGGACCAGAACAACGCTTAGTGGTTGATATTGGCGGCGGTAGCACTGAACTTGTCACCGGTACAGGCGCCAAAGCACAGTTACTCTATAGCCTTGAAATGGGCTGCGTCACTTGGCTTGAACGTTATTTCAGCGATAGAACGCTGACAGAAGAAAATTTTGCTCAAGCAGAAGCGGCGGCTCAACACGTTGTTGCGCCTATCGCAGATGCGCTTAAAAATCACGGTTGGAAAATTTGCGTCGGCGCATCAGGTACGGTACAAGCAATTCAGGAAATCATGATTGCCCAAGGAATGGATGAACTCATCACCCTCGGGAAATTACAGCAGCTGAAACACAAAGCTATCCAATGTCATAAGTTGGAAGAGCTTGAAATCGAAGGGCTCACTTTTGAACGCGCCCTCGTTTTTCCAAGCGGTTTATCTATTTTGATCGCTATTTTCAAAGCCCTAAATATCGAGAATATGACGCTAGCCGGTGGTGCTCTTCGCGAGGGGCTAGTATATGGCATGCTTGAACTGCCTATTGAGCAAGATATTCGTGCTCGCACACTGCGCAACATTCAACGCCGCTTCCTTGTTGATATCGAGCAAGCTGGTCGAGTACGCCAGCTCGCTGAACACTTTTATCTTCAGGTTGCCAAAGAGTGGGAATTAGATAGCCGTTGCCGCGATTTATTATCCAGCGCTTGTGCATTACATGAAATCGGGCTGAGTGTTGATTTCCGTAAAGGTCCTGAGCATGCGAGTTATTTGATTACTCATCTTGATCTTCCGGGCTTCCCCCCTGCGCAAAAACGCTTTCTTGCTGTTCTTCTCAAAAACCAACAAGGTCAAATTGACCTTTCATCTTTGAGTCAACAAAACGCACTCCCAATTCAGCAAACCTATGCATTGTGTCGTTTATTACGCTTAGCCATTATTTTTGCGAGCCGTAGGCGAGACGATACATTACCAGCATTGCGCCTGAATGCGGACGGTCAAAATTTAACAATTGCTCTACCATATCGCTGGCTTGCTGAACATCCTCTACGTGCAGAAAATTTACAGCAAGAAGTTCAATGGCAAGGGTATGTAAATTGGCAATTAGCACTAGAAGAGCGCAATAGCTCCAATTGATAACACGATGTTCCCACCAGCTCGTGGGAACATACCCGTCATGAATCCGTTTTCTTATTCAATCCTAAACGCGCTTTAATATCAGCCAGAGCAGACTGACCTTTTTGCATTCGCTCCTCGGCAGTCACCACTTTTCGTTGTTGTTCCCACACCAAATCGTCTTGTGGTAATTCCATCAAAAAACGGCTTAATTCAGGGCGGATCAGCTCACCATATTGTCGACGTTCACGGCTATGCGTAAAAAATAATTCTCGCTGCGCTCGCGTGATCCCCACATAAGCTAGACGGCGCTCTTCATCAATATTATTTTCGTCAATACTACTTTGGTGAGGCAATAATCCCTCTTCCATTCCTACTAAGAAAACATAAGGAAATTCAAGACCTTTTGACGCATGTAACGTCATCAATTGAACCTGATCTGAATCTTCATCATCTTCCCCACGCTCCATCATATCGCGCAAAGTAAAGCGCGTGACAACCTGATTGAGCGTCATTGGATCATTCAGATCATCCCCTTCAATCATTTCGCTCATCCATGTAAACAATTGATTGACGTTTTTCATTCGCATCTCAGCTGCTTTAGTGCTGGTCGACGTTTCGTATAGCCAGCTCTCATAATCCATTTCTCGCAGTAAATCTCGTACTGCGATCAACGGCTCGCGCTCAGAAGTTTTAACAATGCCATCCATCCAATGGGTAAAACGTTGTAATGCCTCCAAACCTTTACCGGTTAGAGTCTGCTCTAGACCTAAATCAAAGCTGGCTTGATATAAACTTTTTCCGCGCTGATTCGCCCATTCACCCAATTTTTGAATAGTTTTAGGTCCAATTTCTCGACGTGGTGTATTTACGATACGCAAAAAAGCACTATCGTCTTCAGGATTAGTCAGCACGCGTAAATACGCCAACAGATCTTTAATCTCAGGACGAGAAAAAAATGAAGTTCCTCCCGAAATCCGGTAAGGAATTCGGTTTTGCATCAGCATTTTTTCAAAAATTCGTGATTGATGATTACCCCGGTATAAAATCGCATAATCTTTATATTGGGTTTTATTAATGAAGTGATGAGCAATCAATTCACCAATCACACGTTCCGCTTCATGGTCTTCATTATTGGCTGTCAGCACCTTTAATGGCGCACCATAACCCAACTCAGAAAATAATTTTTTCTCGAAGACATGGGGGTTATTGGCAATCAAAATGTTGGCCGCTTTCAAAATACGGCCTGATGAGCGGTAATTTTGCTCCAGTTTAATCACATTCAGCTTAGGAAAATCTTGGCTGAGTAACACCAAGTTTTGCGGCCTAGCGCCACGCCAAGAATAAATCGATTGGTCATCATCGCCAACGACCGTAAAACGTGCACGCTGCCCCACCAGTAATTTCACCAACTGATACTGACTGGTATTGGTATCTTGATATTCGTCCACCAGCAAATAGCGAATTTTTTGCTGCCAGCGCTCTCTCACTTCTTCATTATGATAAAGCAATAGCGTTGGCTTACTAATTAAGTCATCAAAATCCAGTACATTACAACTTTTTAGATGCAGCTCATAACGGCGATAACACTCGGCAAAATGGTGCTCTTTTTCCGTTTTTGCTTGCCCAATAACTTGCGGTGGAGAAATAAGATCATTTTTCCAATTTGAGATCGCAGAGATCAGCTGTTGAAGAAGATCTTTATCTTCCTCAAGCAGATCAAATGTGAGTTCTTTGAGTAACGCCATTTGGTCTTGGTCATCAAACAAAGAAAAATTGGCTTTGATCCCTAACGCTTTATATTCGCGTTTGATAATTTCCAGTCCCAAAGTATGGAATGTGGAAATGATTAACCCTCGGGCTTCTTTTTTACCTAATGTTTGCCCCACACGCTCTTTCATTTCGCGCGCGGCTTTATTAGTAAATGTCACCGCCGCAATTTGCCGAGGCTGATAACCACAATGGCGGATCAGATGCGCAATTTTATTGGTAATAACCCGTGTTTTACCTGAGCCTGCCCCTGCCAAAACAAGGCACGGACCATCTACATATTCAACTGCCTGTTGCTGGCTAGGATTTAATCGCATGGTTTCTCTGTATCACTTAGTTATTCAAAAAGGAATTCGCTACAGATTGTAGCAGAAACCAACCCAACTCTTGAGCAACGATCCTGCCTATTTATAAAAAAACAAAAAACCGTATGACAAAATGCCATACGGTTTTGATTTAGCGATTTTTCATTCTTATAAAACGTATTTTTCTAAATTATTTGCGTTAGAGGAAGGCGGCAAAGGAGGTTATCCTATGGAGCATACATTAGTATGTGACTTAGGTAACCGAGTGTAGCCAACGCTCCTATCACACGAAGGGTGACGACAAATTATTGTGCGCTAGAAATCTTCTTCATATCCGTCATATAACCACGCAAAGTCTTACCGATTTTCTCGATAGGGTGGTTACGAATGGCTTCGTTGATGTCACGTAATTGCGCATTATCCGTTCCGTTATCTGCAACTGGTTTTGCTAAATCACCCGCTTGTAACTTGGTCATAAACTCTTTCAGCATTGGCACGGCTGCAAATGAGAACAGGTAGTTACCATACTCTGCAGTATCTGAAATAACGACGTTCATTTCATATAAACGCTTACGTGCAATAGTGTTCGCAATCAGTGGCAATTCATGCAGTGACTCATAGTAAGCCGATTCTTCAAGAATGCCGGCTTCTAACATGGTATCGAACGCCAACTCAACGCCTGCTTTAACCATTGCAACTAACAGAACACCATGATCAAAATACTCTTGCTCAGAAATTTTACCTGCAAACTCAGGGTAGTTTTCAAACGCAGATTTCCCTGTCTCTTCGCGCCATGTCAGCAAGTTTTTATCATTATTCGCCCAATCTGCCATCATTGTTGATGAAAACTCACCAGAAATAATGTCATCCATATGTTTTTGGAACAGCGGCGCTAAAATAGTCTTCAGCTGTTCCGACAGTGCATAAGCACGGATTTTCGCAGGGTTAGACAGACGATCCATCATCAGGGTGATACCGCCCTGTTTCAGAGCTTCCGTAATGGTTTCCCAACCAAACTGAATTAATTTACCTGCATAGCCTGGCTCAACACCATCTGCAACCATTTTGTCGTAGCTCAGCAACGCGCCAGCTTGCAACATACCGCACAGAATAGTTTGCTCCCCCATCAGGTCAGACTTAACTTCTGCAACGAATGATGATTCCAGAACACCAGCACGGTGACCACCAGTTGCTGCTGCCCATGCTTTAGCAATTGCCATTCCCTCACCTTTCGGATCATTTTCTGGGTGAACAGCAATCAGTGTTGGAACACCGAAACCACGTTTATATTCTTCGCGAACTTCTGTACCTGGACATTTTGGTGCTACCATCACAACAGTGATGTCTTTGCGAATTTCTTCACCCACTTCAACGATGTTAAAACCGTGAGAGTAACCCAGTGCAGCACCTTGCTTCATCATTGGCTGAACAGCACGAACAACCGTAGAGTGTTGTTTGTCTGGAGTTAAGTTAACCACTAAATCTGCTTCAGGGATCAGTTCTTCATAAGTACCAACTTTAAAACCATTTTCTGTCGCTTTACGCCATGATGCACGTTTTTCCTTGATCGCTTCTGGACGCAGAGCATAAGCGATATCTAAGCCAGAATCGCGCATATTCAGACCTTGGTTTAGACCTTGAGCACCACAACCAACAATGACGATTTTTTTACCTTTCAGGTATCCTGCTTCATCCGCAAATTCATCACGATTCATAAAGCGGCATTTACCTAATTGAGCTAACTGCTCACGCAAGTTCAGTGTATTAAAATAATTCGTCATGGTCTTACTCCATTATTCGGTCAGTGTTCTGTTGTGTTCGTATTATCAGGCAAGTTGATTATCGTTACCTGTTGCTCATTATTGAGCAGTTATGTATTCACTATATGCGATGCTTGGCATTGCTTAAATTGATATATTGACAATATAATGTTGCAATATTTGCAACGACAATCAGCGCGTAACCCGAGGGCAATATGGATATTCGTGATCTACAACTATTTCTGCATCTAGCAGAAAGCTGCCACTTTGGGCGCACATCTAAAGCCATGCATGTCAGCCCGTCAACATTATCAAGGCAAATTCAGCGCTTGGAAGATCAATTAGGGCATCCACTCTTTATTCGCGATAACCGCTCAGTGAAACTGACCCAAGCGGGAGAACATCTCAAACAGTTTGCTCAACAGACATTATTGCAATATCAGCAGCTAAAACATGCCCTAAACCAACAAAGCCCTTCGTTGAGCGGTGAGCTGCACTTATTCTGCTCAGTCACTGCGGCATATAGCCATTTGCCACAAGTGCTTGATAAGTTCCGCGCATTGCATCCACTAGTCGAAATAAAACTTACAACGGGGGATGCCGCTGATGCCGTTGATAAAGTTGAAACCAAAGAAGCTGATTTAGGCATCGCAGGTAAACCTGAAAAATTACCCGACAATGTACGATTTGCTAAAATTGGTGAAATTCCACTTGTACTCATTGCACCGTCATTACCTTGTGCAGTAAGGAGCATGGTCACCGAAGATGATCCAGACTGGTCCTCAGTTCCCTTCATCCTTCCTGAGCATGGGCCATCCCGTAAACGAATTGAGTTATGGTTTAAGCGTCATCACATCCATAATCCGGTGATTTATGCCACCGTATCGGGTCATGAAGCTATTGTTTCCATGGTAGCGCTCGGCTGTGGGATCGCGTTGATACCCAGCGTTGTCGTCGATAACAGCCCAGAACCTGTGCGTAGTCGTATATCGCAATTAGATAATATTTCGATGGTAGAACCATTTGAGCTAGGCGTTTGCTTACTCAGCAAACGCCTAAGTGAACCATTAGTTAAAGCATTCTGGGAATTGCTCCCTGAACACTCAATCTAACGTTTGTTTGCTACCTTGCGGCGCTAAGAAAAAACGAAAAGAGGGATTTCCCGTTTCATCATGATATTCATACCCTAGTGCATCAAGATGGCGATCAAAACGCACTTCTGGACCGGATAACTCAAATGCTGCCAGCACTCGCCCGTAGTCAGTTCCATGACTACGATAATGGAATAACGTAATATTCCAGTGCGTTCCTAATGTTTCCAAGAACTTTAATAATGCCCCCGGAGATTCAGGAAATTCAAAGCTATACAACTTTTCATCCAATGGCTTCGATGGGCGACCACCAATCATATAGCGCACATGCAGTTTCGCCATTTCATCATCAGACAAATCCGCCACTTCATAATCATTATTTTGTAATTCTTTAATGATATCATGACGTTCTTGCTCGCCGCCATTTAACCGAACCCCTACAAAAATACAGGCTCGTTCAGGATCAGCATCCGTATAACGATAATTAAATTCCGTGATCGAACGATTACCTAGCAGCTGGCAAAAACGTAAAAAGCTGCCTTTCTGCTCGGGAATTGTCACCGCAAGCAATGCTTCTCGCTGCTCACCTAATTCACAACGCTCAGAGACATAACGTAAGCCATGGAAATTCATATTCGCGCCAGACAGAATATGTGCCAGCCTTTCGCCCTTAATGTTATGCTGCTGAACATATTTTTTTAGCCCTGCTAGCGCTAGCGCTCCCGACGGCTCAGCAATCGCACGGACATCTTCAAAAATATCTTTCAACGCGGCACAAATCGCATCGCTATCCACGGTGATAACATCGTCAACATATTGTTGGCACAATCTAAATGTTTCATCACCAATACGCTTAACGGCAACCCCCTCGGCAAATAAGCCTACGCGAGGGAGATCCACTGGATGACCTGCTTCTAATGCCGCTTTTAAACATGCAGCATCTTCCGCCTCTACACCAATGATTTTGATTTCAGGCATAAGCTGTTTGATTAATACCGCTATCCCTGCGATCAATCCACCGCCGCCAACAGGTACGAAAATCCGATCTAAATGTGCATCTTGCTGAAGAAGCTCTAACGCAATCGTTGCCTGCCCTGCGATCACCAATGGATGATCAAAAGGCGGAACAAAGGTGGAACCTTCACGTTGTGCCATCGCAATCGCGTGAGCTTTAGCTTCATCGAAATTCGCACCAAATAAAATTGCCTCACCACCAAAACTACGCACCGCATCCACTTTGATATCCGCGGTTGCTACTGGCATAACAATTTTCGCATTGATCCCTACACGGTTAGCGGATAATGCGACACCCTGCGCATGATTTCCGGCAGAAGCCGTGACGACACCTTTCGCTTTTTGTTCTTCCGTCAAACCTGCAATCATTGCATAAGCACCGCGTAGCTTAAAACTATGTACTGGCTGCCTATCTTCACGCTTGACCAAAATTGTATTGCCCATACGTGAAGAAAGTTTATTCATTTCTTGAAGCGGCGTCACCTGAGCGGCTTCATAAACTGGCGCACTTAATGCAGCCTTCAGGTAATCAGCACCCGTCGGTGCTGAAGGTAATGGTTTTGCTGCTGCCACAATTAGCCTCCTAATTTAGACTTATCGCGTACAGCACCTTTATCTGCACTCGTCGCTAAAGAAGCATAAGCACGTAAAGCGAAAGAAACCTCACGCTGACGGTCACGTGGCGTATAGGCTTTATCTCCACGAGCTAATTCTGCTTCATGGCGTTTGGTCAGCTCGCTTTCGTCCACATCCAACTCAATAGTACGGTTTGGAATATTGATGTCGATAATATCTCCATCCTGCACTAAAGCCAGTAACCCACCGCTTGCTGCTTCTGGCGAAATATGTCCGATTGACAAACCGGAGCTTCCACCAGAAAAACGCCCATCAGTGATCAACGCACAGGCTTTTCCTAGTCCCATCGATTTCAAATATGATGTTGGATACAACATCTCTTGCATGCCAGGTCCACCTTTAGGACCTTCATAACGGATCACAACAATGTCACCAGCAACAACTCTTCCGCCTAAAATTGCGTCTACTGCATCATCTTGGCTTTCATACACTTTTGCAGGTCCACGGAAAATTAAGCTACCTTCATCAACACCTGCGGTTTTTACAATGCAGCCATCCTCGGCGATGTTGCCGGCAAGAACTGCCAAACCACCATCCAAGCTATAAGCGTGTTCAAGATTACGGATGCAACCATTTTCACGGTCAGTATCCAGTGATGGCCAACGGCAATTCTGAGAAAAAGCTTGAGTGGTACGAATACCTGCAGGACCTGCGGAAAACATGGATTTTACAGACTCATCCTTCGTCAGCATGACATCATACTGTGCCAGCATTTCGGGTAATGAAAGCCCTAAAATATTCGTTACATTTTCTTGTAATAGACCAGCACGACTCAATTCACCAAGAATACCAATCACGCCACCAGCACGATGCACATCTTCCATATGGTATTTCTGAGTACTTGGTGCCACTTTACATAAGTGAGGAACTTGTCGAGATAAGCGGTCAATATCATCCATCGTAAAATCAACTTCTGCTTCTTGTGCCGCCGCCAATAAATGCAGAACTGTATTTGTTGAACCTCCCATCGCAATATCCAGCGTCATGGCATTTTCAAATGCCGCTTTATTCGCAATATTACGTGGCAGTGCGCTTTCATCGTCTTGTTCGTAATAACGTTTTGTCAGCTCAACAATGCGTTTCCCTGCATTAATAAATAATGTCTTACGGTCCGCATGGGTAGCTAATAATGAGCCATTACCAGGCTGGGAAAGACCCAACGCTTCCGTTAAACAGTTCATCGAGTTCGCAGTAAACATACCGGAACATGACCCACATGTCGGGCATGCGGAACGCTCAATTTTTTCACTATCTTCATCACTGACATTCGGGTTTGCCCCTTGGATCATCGCATCCACAAGGTCAAGTTTGATAATCTGATCTGAAAGCTTGGTTTTCCCTGCTTCCATTGGTCCACCAGAAACGAAGATGACAGGAATGTTCAAACGCAAAGATGCCATCAACATACCTGGGGTAATTTTGTCGCAGTTGGAGATACACACCATCGCATCCGCACAGTGCGCATTGACCATATATTCTACTGAATCAGCAATCAGCTCACGAGAAGGTAAGGAATACAGCATGCCGCCATGCCCCATCGCAATCCCATCATCCACAGCAATAGTGTTAAACTCTTTCGCGACGCCGCCCGCTAGTTCTATTTGTTCTGCGACGAGTTTACCTAAATCACGTAAATGTACATGACCCGGAACAAACTGAGTAAATGAGTTTACAACGGCAATAATTGGCTTACCAAAATCATCATCGGTCATACCTGTCGCGCGCCATAATGCTCGCGCACCTGCCATATTACGGCCATGAGTGGTTGTTGCTGAACGGTACTTAGGCATATCTTAACTCCCGAGTTTTAAAATAGGCGGGGAACGACCGCCTGTAATTTATAGTATTTAATTATTGAGGGTTTACTGGATCTAACCAGCCCCATTTATCTTCTGTTGTACCGTTAAATAAACCAAAGAATGCTTGCTGAATTTTCTTCGTCACAGGACCACAACGACCGATACCAACTTGGATACCATCAACACTGCGAACTGGAGTGATTTCAGCAGCTGTTCCTGTCATAAAGACTTCATCCGCTAAGTACAGAGATTCACGAGACAGCGTTTGTTCACGCACTTCGATTCCCATATCTTTCGCCAATGTCAAAATGGCATCGCGGGTAATCCCCGGTAATGCAGATGAAGTAAATGGAGGCGTATACAGAATGCCATCTTTTACTTCAAAAATATTTTCACCTGCCCCTTCGGACAGATAACCATGAACATCTAATGCAATCCCTTCTTGGTAGCCATGGCGACGAGCTTCACTCCCAACCAGTAATGAGGATAGGTAGTTACCGCCTGCTTTTGCACCAGTAGGGATAGTATTTGGTGCCACACGATTCCATGAGGAAACCATCGCATCAATACCTTGGTCTAATGCTTCTTCACCTAAATAAGCCCCCCATGGAAATGCAGCCAAAATAACATCTGTACTGTAACCATCTGGTGGGTTAACACCCATACCTACATCACCAATGAAAACTAATGGACGAATGTACGCACTGACTAAATTATTTTTACGCAAGGTTGCACGGCAAGCTTCCATTAACTCATCGACGCTATAGCTGACTGGCATACGGTAAATTTTTGCTGAATCATGTAAACGCTGCATGTGCTCACGATGACGGAAAACAACAGGACCTTTGTGAGAGTCATAGCAACGAACGCCTTCGAATACGGAAGTCCCGTAGTGCAGAGCATGAGACATAACATGAACTTTTGCATCTGCCCATGGCGTCATTTCACCGTTAAACCAAATAAAGTCAGCTTTCTTAGTCATTTTATTTATTCCTTACATTGCACTCTGTGTGCGTAATAGTCGTGATTCTTGTTGTTTTATTTCAACTTCCGTGATGTCAGCGAGCTTCGTTAACTGCGCACATAGCTGCGTTAACGGTCTTTGGCTACTGACAGTTAATTCAATACTTACATTATCACTATCTGATAATTGATCCACATTCATAGAACTAATCCGAAATCCACGATGGCGAGTCACGCGCAAAATACGCTCTAAAACCTCGGGACGGAAACGGGCTAATATCGAGAGTTGGTGCTGCATCATAACGGTTTCTCCATCATTCTTTCGTTGCTAGCCCCAGGTGGAACCAATGGCCAGACATTTTCTAATTCATTAATTGATACCTGTAATAAAAACGCGCCATCACTTGTCAGTAATTCATCCAGTGCGGCATCCACTTCAGACTTGCATGTAATACGACGACCTTGAATACCAAAGGCACTTGCTAAGGCAACAAAGTCTGGGTTGTCAGTTAAAATAGTTTCACTGTAACGCTGTTCAAAAAACAGCTCTTGCCATTGGCGTACCATTCCTAATCGTTGGTTATCTAACAATAAAATCTTAACAGGCAGCTGCTTACGCTTGATGGTACCCAGCTCTTGAACATTCATCATGAAGGAACCATCGCCGGATACGCAAACAACCGTATCTTCAGGGCGAGCTACTTGAGCTCCTACTGCCGCAGGGATTCCAAAGCCCATTGTCCCTAGCCCGCTGGAAGTCAAAAAGTTCTCTGGTCCATCAACTGCGATATGTTGAGCTGACCACATCTGGTGCTGACCAACATCTGTTGTAACGATAGTGTTCGGCTTCATTTTGTCTGATAGCTGCTTCAGTAATAATGGCGCATAGATAGGTTCCCCTGGATGGTCGTAGCGCCATTCAAACTCTTGTTTTAGTTGCTGAATCTCTTGCTGCCAATCCGTAATATCTTTCACTACCATCAATTGAGGTAACAACGCTTTCGCATCTCCCAATAACGCCACATGGGTTTGGCGTAATTTATCCAATTCAACATGGTCAATATCGATATGAATAACCTTAGCATTAGGTGCAAAAGTGTTTAATTTTCCTGTTACTCTGTCGTCAAAACGCGCACCAACCGCGATTAATAAATCACAACGTTGCACCGAAATATTGGCAGCTTTCGTACCATGCATCCCCAACATACCGAGGTAATTTTTATCCGATGGCTTCACTGCACCTAGGCCTTTCAATGTCACAACTGAAGGGATCCCTGTTTTCTCGATAAACGATCTCAGCTCAGTTACAGCCCCTGACATTCCAACCCCACCACCAATGTATAACATCGGTTTTTCTGACTGCTCCATCAGCTCTCTTGCTTGCTTAATTGCAGCATCTGACGTGGGTTCTTGCTGATCAACAGGCATTAAATAAGGGGCTAAATCTGCGTGTTGCAGCTGAATATCTTTCGGAATATCAATCAGTACAGGTCCAGGACGTCCACTATTTGCGATTGCGAAAGCTTCAGCAAGGATACGAGGTAAATCGTCGATCGACTCCACTAAAAAACTGTGTTTGGTACAAGCAAGAGATAAGCCTAAAACATCGATTTCCTGAAACGCATCTGTGCCAATAAACGCAGATGCAACTTGGCCGGTGATTGCAACGACGGGCACAGAATCCAACAACGCATCCGCTAATCCTGTAATAACGTTTGTTGCTCCCGGACCAGATGTTGCAATACAAACCCCCGTTTTTCCTGTTGAACGAGCATAGCCAATGGCGGCAATGACTGCGCCCTGTTCATGCCGACACAGTAAATGTTCAACACCACCATCGTACAGAGCATCATACACTGGCATGATAGCCCCGCCGGGATACCCAAAAACTGTATCAACACCCTGTGTTCTTAATGCCTGCACTAACCACTGTGCTCCGTTCATTCTCATCTCCTGTCTATCATCTATACATTTGTATTTATTGTTTTTTTCTTATTTTTGTTGGTTTGCTAGAATTTTATGTCAAAAAAAACCCCGCGCCTTTCGGTGCGGGGTTCTCGTAAGATTTAGCTATTATTTCAGCTTTCGTCGTCCAAGTGCAGCCCCGCACGGTGGGATAATAATCACCACCACGCTAATAATTAGGCTAATCACTTGGATGAATTTGTTCATGAGTTTAATCTTTTCAACTTTAATCGTTATCTTTATTAAAGAGTTATCATTTTAAAATTACTTTGACAACCGTTATTTACTTTTTTGATGATTAAAATTTTAATTCTATTTAAATTCAATAGATTAAAAACAATTCAGATTAAACCACTACTTTTTATGCAGAGATATAGCTAATAGTCATAACATCCACCCATGATACAGCTAAATTCTCTAGTGAAAATTCACCCAAAAACAATTAATTAAACCTAACTAAAAAGTTAATCTTACTTAAGTAATTTCCTGTCAAAGCTATTCTCACCCAAAAGAAAAAGTGTGTATAACCACTAAAAATAAAGGCTACAAAGCCCTTTGAGAAAAAATGTAACACCTCTGCAATTAAACAATTTAATTATCGAGTCGCTTCGCAAATATCAAAGTAAGGACAAGAAAAAAAATCGAATTACTTTCAGCATATTATGCTAGTAAATAAAGAGGGCGGTTTATGACATTAGCTATTGTTTATACGAGAGCATCAATTGGGTTAGATGCTCCATTAGTCACTGTTGAAGCACATATTAGTAATGGACTTCCGGGATTAACTTTAGTGGGGTTACCCGAAACAGCGGTCAAAGAAGCTAGAGATAGAGTACGCAGCGCTCTAGTAAATAGTGGATTTGAATATCCAGTGAAAAAGATGACTGTAAATTTAGCACCAGCTGATTTACCTAAAGAAAGTGGTCGTTATGATCTAGCTATTGCTGTCGCCATACTTGCCGCATCAGGACAAGTACCGCACCAACTATTAGAACTGCATGAATTTCTTGGTGAATTAGCACTTTCAGGTGATATACGTTATGTGAATGGTGGGATCCCTGCTGCTCAAGCGGCTATTACGCAAAATAGACGGCTGATCCTTTCTCAAGATAACCAACATCAGCTCAGTTTATTGGCAGATAACAGCGTTAATTTTGCAACATCCTTACTTCAACTTTGCCATTACCTACACAAAAAAAATACGTTACCTAATAACCAACAAATTACTCAAAATCCAAGTCCACAAAATCATCAGAATGATATTGGTGATATCATCGGGCAAGAGCAAGGAAAACGTGCATTAGAAATCTGTGCAGCAGGCGGGCACAATTTGTTACTGCTTGGTCCGCCAGGAACAGGCAAAACTATGCTAGCTAGCAGGCTAATGACTTTATTACCCTCGTTAACCCCCCAAGAAGCCCTTGAAGTTACTGCATTACATAGCCTGAACCAAACAATCAACATTGAAAATCAATGGCCTACAAGACCATTCAGATGTCCTCATCATAATACATCGGTCACTGCTTTGATTGGAGGGGGATCATTACCCAAGCCAGGAGAAATCTCGCTCGCTCATCATGGTATTCTATTCCTAGATGAACTACCAGAATTCGCGCGTTCTGTATTAGATGCCCTACGAGAACCTTTAGAATCCCATCAAGTTATTATCTCAAGAGCTAAAGCTAAAGTTTGTTTTCCTGCTAGTTTTCAATTAATTGCTGCTCTTAATCCTAGTCCTACAGGTCACTATCAAGGCGAAATGAGCCGCTCCTCTCCCGCAAAAATTTTACGATACTTATCAAAGGTTTCAGGCCCATTTCTAGATAGATTCGACCTTTCAATTGAAATTCCACTACTTCCTTTGGGAACACTCAGCCAACAAACTAGCCAAGGAGAAAATAGTGAACAAATTCGATTGCGCGTCATTGAAGCTCGAAAACAGCAAATTGAAAGAGCTGGCAAAATCAATAGCCTACTGACTCCCAGAGAAACAACAAAAATCTGCCAACTCACCACTGAAGATGCTCTATTCTTAGAGAATGCACTGAATAAACTTGGGCTGTCTATCCGAGCTTGGCATCGAATCCTCAGAGTTTCACGAACAATTGCAGATTTGAGTTCTTCACAAAAGATACATAGAGAGCATTTATTAGAAGCACTAGGATATCGAGCTATGGATAAGTTATTGCTTCATTTGCAAAAACAAGTAAGCTGAGGGCATTAAGAGGGTGTTTATAACACTGCATAAAACAAAAGGGACCTAAGTCCCTATTTGTTTTAACGCTTATATTGTTCTAATACTAATGAAATTAATCATCCGTATCGGTATAGTCTTCCGATGGGTCTATCTGTGGTTTGCCACCTGATAGTGTATGGAAGCGCTTTGGACGATTGATTCGACTAGAATATTTCACCCATACCTTTTCTTCAGGGGTTACAGGTTCGCGCTCTCCACGGCAAACAGCGACGAATAATTCTTCTTCTTCTGTTTGCGCTGCGCGTTTTCCTGTATCAAGCTCATTGAAAGCTTGGCCATGACGTTCTAGCAACTGAGCTTCTTTAATGGTGAAATCACCATGACGAGAAAAGCCACGTGGGTAATGTTTATTATCAAAAAAACGATTAGTCGTGATGAAGCTATCTGCCATCTGACACACTCCTAACTGATTACGGTCAACTCTATATGGCGCGGAGTATTAGACAGCATTGACAATCTGTAAAACAAAACATTTAAATCATCACGACAAAAATTATTGGAGATGCGTGTGGACAGCGAGTTATTAAGAACTTTTTTAGAAGTCAGTAGAACCAGACACTTCGGCAGAGCCGCAGAATCTCTCTACTTAACGCAGTCTGCCGTTAGCTTTCGTATCAGACAGTTAGAAACACAATTAGGCACCAGCCTATTTACAAGGCACCGGAATAATATTCGTTTGACTGCAGCGGGGGAACGTTTAGTCCCTTATGCTGAATCATTAATGAATACATGGCTTCAGGCTAAAAAAGAGATCTCACATGCATCCCAACACACAGAACTTTCTATTGGTGCAACAGCATCCCTGTGGGAAAGCTATCTGACAAATTGGCTTGAAGTGCTATACAACCAGCATGATGAGCTGAGATTAGAAGCTCGAGTGTCAACACGCCAATCCCTCGTAAAGCAGTTACACTCCCGAGAATTAGATTTATTGATTGCAATTGAGCCACCAAAAATGGATGAGCTTGAAAGTACCATCATCGGCTCAATTCAACTCCAGCTAATGGCATCACAAAAGAATATCGCACTGACTCAGTATAATTTTATCAAATTGGAATGGGGGGCTGATTTTCATCCCAAAAACGAGCCAGCTCTACTCCAAGATGACACCCCTGTCATGATTACGACATCCGCTGAGATTACACGCCAATTATTGCCTGTATCGCTTTCTGCGGCATTTTTACCTACTCATTGGCTCCAACATTATCCAACATTAAAAACGCTCTCAGATAACGTTATTACTAAGCCTTTATATGCCATTTGGCTGAAGAAAAATGATCAGCAAATTCTAATTAATCAACTTATTAAAACACCAATACCAAACACACAATAAGCATTGATAGATATAACAATTGGGCGAAATATCGCCCTTTTTTATTGCAAAACATAGGTAGTTAATTGAAATATTAGATACTAGATGAACATGAAAAAAAGAGTTTGGGAGTTTGGGAGTTTGGGAGTTTGGGAGTTTGGGAGTTTGGGAGTTTAAGCTAAAAATCAGATGCTACAAAAAGAAAAACCCGATTAATATAATCGGGTTATCAATAGATACTTCTTTTATTATTACTTAATTGGTAACTGGCAGGGGCGGAGAGACTCGAACTCCCAACACCCGGTTTTGGAGACCGGTGCTCTACCAATTGAACTACGCCCCTAAATT
>NZ_JAMPSW010000040.1:0-35226 GCF_028484855.1 Providencia sp. PROV033
CTCGGTCAGTGGAGGCGCATTATAGGGAGTCAGAAAAATCTGGCAAGTGTTTTTTGAAAAATAATTTCCAACTGATTATCTTTTATACTTCACGGGCATTTTTTCACCAAAAAACACCTTTTCTCACGATATTCGCATAAAAAAGGCGACCATTCGGTCGCCTTTTTCCTTACCTTTAAATGATTTCCTTTAGCTGACTTATTGTTTTGCTACGATTTCATCATTTTCAACATCCAAAGTAATTGGTTTACCCGGAATTAATTTGCCTGACAGTATTTCTTGTGCCAGTGGGTTTTCAATCTCTTGCTGAATCGCACGTTTTAACGGACGAGCACCAAAGATTGGATCGAAACCAGCTTCACCAATTTTTTCTAGTGCAGCTGCCGTTGCTGTTACTTCATAACCGTGTTCTTCCAAACGTTTATATAAACGAGCCAATTGAATATTCGCAATATTCGTAATTTGCTCTTTACCTAATGGATGGAATACAACAACTTCATCAATACGGTTAATAAACTCAGGTCTAAAGTTATGGGCAACAACTTCCATCACCATATCTTTCATTTCTGAGTAACCGATCATACCAAAACGTTCTTGGATAAGGTCGGAACCTAAGTTTGAAGTCATGATGATCACCGTATTACGGAAATCTACCGTTCTACCTTGACCATCGGTCAGACGACCATCGTCTAACACTTGCAGCAAAATGTTAAATACATCAGGGTGCGCTTTTTCAACTTCATCCAGCAGGATCACTGAATATGGGCGGCGTCTTACGGCTTCAGTTAAATAACCACCTTCTTCATATCCCACATATCCTGGAGGAGCACCGACTAAACGAGATACAGAGTGTTTCTCCATAAACTCGGACATATCGATACGAACCATGGCGTCGTCACTATCAAACATAAAGTTTGCCAATGCTTTACATAATTCGGTTTTACCCACCCCAGTTGGACCTAAGAACATAAATGAGCCAATTGGACGGTTTGGATCCGATAACCCAGCACGGCTACGACGAATCGCATTCGACACAGCAACAACGGCTTCATCTTGTCCAATAACACGTTGATGTAACTGTTGCTCCATCCGTAACAATTTTTCTCTTTCACTTTCAAGCATTCTTGAAACTGGAATACCAGTCCAACGCGCTAAGATTTCTGCGATTTCCACATCTGTGACTTTGTTACGTAAAAGCTTCATGCTTTTACCTTCTGCTTTCGTCGCGGCTTCAAGCTGTTTTTCCAATTCAGGAATACGCCCATACTGCAACTCAGACATTTTCGCTAAATCACCATTACGACGCGCTTTTTCCATCTCAATACGCGTATTTTCTAATTCAGCTTTAATGTGCTGAGTTCCCGTTAGCGAGGCTTTTTCAGCTTTCCACTCTTCTTCTAACGCAGAATATTCACGTTCTTTTTCCGCCAGCTCTTCTTCTAGCATTTCTAGGCGTTTCTTACTGGCATCGTCAGACTCTTTTTTCAATGCCTGTTGTTCCAGTTTTAATTGGATAATACGTCTTTCTAATCTATCTAAAGATTCTGGTTTTGAATCCATCTGCATACGTAAGCTTGCACCAGCTTCATCAATTAAGTCGATGGCTTTATCTGGCAGCATACGGTCAGTAATATAACGGTGCGATAATGTCGCCGCAGCAACAATCGCAGGGTCTGTAATTTGCACATGATGGTGCAATTCATAACGCTCTTTTAAGCCACGTAAAATAGCAATGGTGTCTTCTACTGATGGCTCTGCAACATACACTTTTTGGAAACGACGTTCTAACGCAGGGTCTTTCTCTATATATTGACGATATTCGTCAAGCGTTGTTGCCCCTACACAGTGCAGCTCACCACGAGCCAAAGCAGGTTTTAACATGTTACCTGCATCCATTGCTCCGTCAGCTTTACCTGCGCCAACCATGGTATGCAATTCATCAATAAACAGAATGACATTACCTTCTTGTTTCGCAAGGTCATTCAATACACCTTTCAAACGCTCTTCAAATTCACCACGATATTTCGCCCCTGCAATTAGAGCGCCCATATCCAGTGATAAAACACGTTTGTTTTTCAGTCCTTCAGGAACTTCACCATTGACAATACGTTGTGCTAAACCTTCAACAATCGCCGTTTTACCCACACCTGGTTCACCGATTAAGACTGGGTTATTTTTAGTACGGCGTTGCAACACTTGAATAGTACGACGAATTTCTTCATCACGACCAATTACAGGGTCTAACTTACCTTGTTCTGCACGTTCGGTTAAATCAACAGTATATTTTTTCAAAGCTTGGCGCTGGTCTTCAGCGCTTTGGTCATTCACTTTTTCGCCACCACGCATCTGTTCTATTGCCTTTTTCAAATTGTCTTTATTGACACCCGCCGCTTTTAACATATCAGCGAGCGTTGTATTGGCTTCTAAAGCTGCGAGCAGAAATAATTCTGAGGAGATAAAGTCATCTCCGTGCTTCTGTGCCAATTGGTCACATAAGTTCAAATGACGCATTAAGTCACTTGATGGTTGTACATCCCCAGCGACACCTTGCACTTGAGGGAGTCGAGCCAATGCATCTTCAATTTTGTTTTGGAACGCAATTGCGTTCACGCCGAGCGTCGTCAATAACGGACGCACTGTACCACTTTCTTGATTAAACAAAGCACTGAGTAAATGAATTGGTTCAATAAACTGATTTTCGCGCCCAAGGGCTAATGACTGGGCGTCAGCGAGAGCTTGCTGGAATTTATTCGTTAAACGGTCCAGACGCATAACACCTCCAATAGAATAAGATTAAACTTGCTACTGGAGATAAGATGCGGTCTATTTTTTTATATTCAAGTTTTAGGTGGGATTATTTCTTCAATATCTTTTAATTTGGAATATTATTCCGATAACTAGTTATTTATCCATATAAGGGATGCCATTCTTCCTGTTTTACCCTCTCGTCGATAGGAAAAAAATCTGTTTTCATCACTTACTGTACAAAATTCTCCGCCATAAACCGCAGAAACCCCCGCTTTCAATAGTTTTTTACGGGCGAGTAAATAGATGTTTGCGAGAAATTTATCATTCTGAGATACAAATGCTTCAGCTAAATCCGCTGATTGGCTAACAAACGCCTGTTTAACCTCAGCACCAACTTCAAATTTATTAGGACCAATCGCGGGTCCCATCCATGCGATAATATCACTAGGTTGCGCATTAAATTGTGCAAGTGTGTTTTCTAGTACGCCATTGCACAGCCCCCGCCACCCTGCATGGGCAGCCGCAACTTCCTGCCCATCACGACTACAAAACAATACGGGTAAGCAGTCTGCGGTCATAATCGCGCACACTTGACCTACTTGGTTGGTATATACAGCATCAGCCTGACGATTTTTAATCTGATTCCCAGTTAAATGTAGAACATGGGTACCATGTACTTGCTCAAGCCACACAGGTTGTTGTGGCAATTGAGCAAGCTCTTCGAGACGATGGCGATTTTCCCTGACTGCCTCAGGCAAATCCTCAACATGATCACCTAAATTTAAGCTATCAAAAGGTGGATGGCTCACTCCACCAATACGCGTTGTACTGCATGTTGAAACATTTTTAGGTTGCGGCCATTCAGGGAAAATCAAAGTATTCATTACCAGTCCATATCGTCTTTGTGAAGTTCAGTGTCAGCTTTCAGCGCCTCGATTAACTCCACCATATCATCCGGCAATGGCGCATGCCATTCCATTTGAATGCCTGTGATTGGGTGATATAAACGTAACATCGTTGCGTGCAGCGCTTGTCTATCAAACTTACGCATAACTTCAAGGAACTCCTCCGTTGCCCCTTTTAATGGGCGAGGACGTCCGCCATACAATTGATCACCAATTAATGGATGATTAATATGTGCCATATGAACACGGATTTGGTGAGTTCGTCCCGTTTCTAAACGTAGGCGTAAACGTGTATGCGCACGGAAATGTTCCATGACACGGTAATGTGTGACAGCAGGTTTTCCCATTGGATGCACTGCCATATGCGTTCTTTTGGTTGGATGGCGAGAAATAGGCTCTTCAACCATACCGCCTGCAGTCATACGTCCTACCGCTACAGCTTCGTATTCACGCGTAATTTCACGACGTTGTAGAGCTTCCACTAAGTGAGTTTGTGCTGGCACTGTTTTTGCGACAACCATTAAGCCAGTGGTGTCTTTATCTAAACGGTGAACAATCCCCGCTCGTGGGACATCCGCAATTTCAGGATAGCGATATAATAATGCGTTTAAGATCGTCCCATCTGGATTGCCAGCACCAGGATGAACAACTAAATCACGCGGTTTATTAATAATTAGGATATCTTCATCTTCATAAACAACATCAAGTGGAATATCTTGAGGTTCCCAACGGGTATCTTCTTCAATCAGGGCATCGATGGAAATTTGTTCACCACCTAAAACTTTTTCTTTTGCCTTATTGATAACTTTGCCGTTAACCTGCACTCTATCGTCTAAAATCCATTCTTTTATTCGAGAACGTGAATAATCAGGGAACAATTCAGCCAAAGCTTGATCTAAACGTTGACCAAGCTGTGATTCAGCGATAGTTGCACTTAATTGTACTTGTTGAGCCATAAATTAATCTACTTTTTGGTGTTTGTGTTTTGACGGCGCTGCCGTTTCATTTAAAATGTATGCTATTGTAACTCGAATTTTGCCGGGAGCCTTACGGATAGACTCCCTCGATACAGTCAGAGGATAACCAACACGTGATGAGACGTATGAAATATCTGGTGGCAGCTGCCACGTTGAGCCTGGCTCTCGCCGGATGCTCCAGCAATAACGAAGTCAGCCCCGATAGTTCCCCAGCTGAGATTTATAGTACGGGTCAGCAAAAATTACAGGACGGTAACTATAACGCGGCAATTAAACAGTTTGAAGCGTTGGATAACCGCTACCCGTTTGGTCCATATGCGCAGCAAGTACAGTTAGACCTGATTTATGCTTATTATAAATCAGCTGAGCTACCAATGGCGATAGCTTCAATTGACCGTTTCATGCGTTTAAATCCAACTCATCCCAATATTGACTACGTTCTTTACATGCGTGGCTTAACGGCAATGGCGTTAGATGACAGCATGTTACAAGGTTTCTTTGGTATCGACCGCTCTGACCGTGATCCACAGCATGCATTAGTTGCATTCAAAGATTTAAGCCAGCTAGTTCGTTATTATCCGAATAGCCCATATTCCAACGATGCGAGTAAGCGTTTAGTCTACTTAAAAGATCGTCTGGCAAAATTTGATCTCTCTGTCGTTGAATATTACAACAAACGTGGTGCTTATGTCGCGGTTGTTAATCGTGTCCAACAAATGTTGAGAGACTATCCAGACACAGAGGCTACGCGTCAAGCATTAGCATATATGGAAATCGCGTATAAAGAGATGGGCTTAGATAAAGAAGCCAACAAAGTCGGTAGCATCATTGCTGCCAACCAATAAATTATTTTCTAACGTGATGTTTTAAGATAAAAACGGCAGCTTCGGCTGCTGTTTTTTTTGGATATCTCAGACGAGATTTTAAAGGACATTAAGCGGATACTTTTCAATATTTTCTTTTAACATTCATAACCTAAAATTTTACCCAAAAAAAGTACCGGCTATTTACCGTGTCGATAGCCAACTTTTCCAGTTTCCCTCAATATCGTTACTTTGGCAATCCTTTTACCCCCCTTTTTTAGCCAAAATCACACTTCACGTGGGTGCCTCACCTTCCATAATTTAAGTGTGATCTAAATCATTTTTTTATTCTTAGATATCGGTATTCTGAATTCATCAAAGACGGAAACAATGAGAGGTAACTATATGATTGTTAACATTACTAGCAAACAAATGGACATCACACCCGCAATTCGTGAACACATTGAAAGCCGTCTAGCAAAACTCGATAAATGGCAAGTTACCTTGATTAGTCCTCACGTGGTGCTGTCAAAAGAACCTCAAGGTTTTATGGTTGATGCCAACATAAAAACCGCTACCGGACAGTTGGTAGCAAGCTCTAAACATGAAGACATGTACGTTGCAATAAATGAACTTATCAACAAACTCGAAAGACAGTTAAATAAAGTGCAACATAAAGGAGAATCAAGAAGGGCAACAAATAGTGTAAAAGAAGCGAATCTAGAGACGTTGTAATCAGTTACGTTTAAGTAGT
Organism: Providencia sp. PROV033; assembly: GCF_028484855.1. NCBI lineage: Bacteria > Pseudomonadati > Pseudomonadota > Gammaproteobacteria > Enterobacterales > Morganellaceae > Providencia > Providencia sp. PROV033. Next base: position 6,188 of record NZ_JAMPSW010000040.1, read on the forward strand.
TACGTTATATTTTTATATTATCAATCCACTTATCTTGAAACCTTCCAAACGCGCTCATCATGGGCGCGTTTTTACGTTATGCACTGTTTTTTGTTGACTTCTCGCTCACTATCATGTCTATTTGAATAACTTCAATTGTAAGGATTTACCATGAAACTAAATGCTGTTTTCTTTTTCTTCTTTAGCCACTCACATTAAGGGGCTTTTGTCGTTCGAGAAAAAAAAGAAGACAATATTTTAAAGCCTCCTACCTAGGGGGCTTTTTTATTCACTGATGTTTGATAGGGTCGCAGAATGGAAAATAGCACTAATTTACTGAAAGTACGTGAGAAAATTAGCCAGTTAGACAGTGAACTCCTTGGGCTTCTTGCGAAACGTCGAGGCTATGCAATTGAAGTCGCGGAAACCAAAATTGATGATAACCGCCCAATTCGTGATAAAGAACGCGAACGCCAATTACTCGATGTATTAATTAATAAAGGTAAACCGCTTGGTCTTGATGGGTTTTATATCACCCGTTTATTTCAGATGATCATTGAAGATTCAGTTCTTACCCAGCAAGCTATTCTTCAGAAACATTTAAATCTGACACCAAGTGATACTGCTCGATTTGCATTTTTAGGTCCTAAAGGCTCTTATTCTCATGTTGCCGCTCGCCAATATTCTGCACGCCATTTTGATCAGCTCGTTGAATGTAGCTGTCATAAATTCCAAGATATTTTTTCACTGGTTGAAAGCGGTCAAGCAGATTACGGTATTTTACCGATCGAAAATACGAGCTCTGGTGCAATCAATGATGTTTATGATTTACTGCAAAATACATCACTCTCAATTGTCGGTGAAATCCGTTTACCTATTAACCATTGCCTACTAACCATAACGGGTAGCGATCTAAGTCAGATTGAAACGGTATACAGTCACCCTCAACCATTCCAGCAATGTAGCCAATATTTATCTCAGTTCCCTCATTGGAAAATTGAATATTGCGATAGCACATCCACTGCAATGCAAAAAGTCGCGGAACATAACTCTCCAAATGTTGCCGCACTAGGAAGTGAAGCGGGCGGCGCATTATATGGCTTAAATGTGTTAGAACATAATTTAGCGAATCAGCAGATTAATATGACGCGCTTTATTGTTGTAGCCCCCCGAGCAATTGAAGTCACGGAGCAAGTTCCAGCAAAAACCACGCTGTTAATTACAACGGGGCAGCAAGCAGGTGCATTAGTCGATGCTTTAATTATTTTGAAAAATAATAAAATAGTGATGAGTAAATTAGAATCACGCCCAATTAATGGTAAACCTTGGGAAGAGATGTTTTATGTGGATGTGCACGCCAACTTACGTTCAGATAATATGCAACAAGCATTAAAAGAACTGGCTGAAATCACCCGTTCTATTAAAATTCTTGGCTGTTATCCGTCAGAAAACATTGTTCCAGTAGAACCCGAAAAAGTGACATCATAATATTTGCTATAGAAATAACACAGGCAGCTAACCTGTGTTATTTTTTAATTATGTTCGCTATTAATTATGATTTTTGTGTCACTGCACTAATTTTAAAGTAATTAACTAATTCTTGTAGATGGTAGGCTTGCTCGTTTAGTGAGTCTGCCGCTACCACCGACTCCTCCACTAATCCTGCATTTTGTTGGGTAGTTAAATCTAACTGTCCTACTGCGCTGTTAATTTGTGAAATTCCATCACTTTGTTCACGGCTAGCTTGCCCAATTTCACGAAGTAACGCATTCATTTCATCCACACTCGCGACCATACCATGGATCTGTTGGCTAGCTTGCTCAACTAATTCCATTCCTTCTTGGGTTTGTGAAAACGAGTTCTCGATTAACGAACGAATATCACTGGCTGATGCTGCGCTTTTCTGTGCGAGTAGTCTGACTTCCCCTGCAACCACTGCAAAACCTCGACCATGTTCCCCTGCCCTTGCTGCCTCAACTGAAGCATTTAACGCTAAGATATTAGTCTGGAATGCAATGGAATCAATAAGATTGATGATGTCGGTCATTTTCTGAGATGAGCCATTAATTGCGCGCATTTTATCCGTCAGTTGAATCATCATCTGTCCATTGTTTTTGACTGTCACAGCCGTGTTATCAGCCAACATGGTTGCTTCATGTGTATGCTCAGTCGTGTTTTGCACCGTTGAAGTTATCTGCTCCATCGAACTTGCTGTTTGTTCAACAGAGGCTGCTTGCTCTTCTGTTCGAGCAGCTAAATTCTGGTTACCTGCGACAATTTGCCCTGCTGCTGCAGAAATACTTTCAGAGCTATTTTGAACCTCTTGAACTATGTCAAGCAGGTGCCCCTTCATTTCATCAAGCGACTCCAATAAGATTCCTGTTTCATCTTTAGATTCTGCTTGAATAATTTTAGTCAAATCTCCACTCGCAATTGATTTAGAGAAATCAACGGCTTGCTCTAAAGGTCGAGTAATAATACGCGTGATATACCACCCCATAATGCAGCCAACAATGATGCTAATAATCGATAGAAATGCCAATAAAACACGGTTTGCTTTGTAGTCATCTTCAACTTGATAACCCGTTTCTTGCATTAGCATATTTTGGATAGCAATGAGGTTTTGAACTTGTTCACGATACTCTCTCTGAATAGCCGACGTTTTTGTCATCATGACTTCAATCGCAGCTTGTCGATTATTTTGATTCATCAAGTTCATCATCTCTTGTTGAGAATTGATGAATTTTCCCCTTACCTCATGAATATTATCAAGCACTTCACGAGAGCGGCTACCCGTGATATTTCTATCCAATTCATCCAATAAGTCAGAAATATTTTGGCTGATTTTAACTAACTCATCCTTACGCTTATCACTCCCTCGATCATCCAATAAAATCAATTCTTGCATAGCAATATAAGTATAAAAGTTATCCATCACGGCATTGGCATTAGCTGTAATAGGATAACTTTTGAAGATAACATTCTGAATACGGTCATTTGCACGATTCATATTCACTAATGAAAATAGAGAGCTTAAAACGATTAACGCAATGAAAACGCCAAACGCAATTGTTAACTTAAGACTAATTTTGAGGTTTTTAAAAGACATCGGTTTACCACACTTATCATCATTTAATGATTAGTGTTATCGGTCGATGATGGGGGATCTTTATTAGATAAATCGTTTAATTTATAAATATCGATATTATAAATTGATTAATTGTCATTTAAGCAAAAGATCCCACCATATCTTACCGATAGATTTCTCAAAATTTGGGATAACACACGGGAGTAAGTACAATTACTTATTTTAAATAAAAATAAGTCATAAAAATGTCATTCGCACTTTTCGCATAAGAACCGCTACACCCCATAAGCTACAGGGTAATAGCGGTAAAGATTACTTACGGTTATCGTTCGCCCGTTGTAATAGAGATTGGCTTTCTTTCATAAAATGATGCGCATCTTCACCAAACCATTGGCTGACTTGTTCGAACTGTCGAATAAATTCGGCTTTATCTTTACGCTCTAACATTTCAATAGATTGCCCCAACAGTTGATAGTAACGGCGGATCAACTCTACATTTTCATCCGAAGACATAATGATATCAGCATACAACTGTGGATCTTGTGCAAATAAGCGTCCAACCATCGCTAATTCAAGGCGGTAAATTGGAGAAGATAAATCTAATAGTTGCTGTAAATCAACCTGCTCCTTAGCTAAATTTTGTCCATACGTAAATGTTGTAAAGTGTCGCAGCGCTTGAATGAAGCTCATATTACGATCATGCTCTTCGGGCTTAATCGCTTTTAAGCGTGCCCCCCAAACTTGCAGCTGCTCCAGTAACCATTGATACGATTTAGCATCTCGCCCATCACAGTAAGCAAAAACTTGCTTAGCAACGCTACCAATATCAGGACCAAACATCGGGTGCAGCCCAAGGACAGGTCCTTGATGCACGGCTAACATTGCTTCTAAGGGCTTTTGCTTCACCGAAGCGATATCCACTAAAATTGTATCGGAATCCAGCTTTGGCAACCGTCTGATCACATCGACTGTAAGGTGAATGGGCACACTGACCATCACCACACTCGCACCAGAAACAATGTCGGTCGCATTATCCCAGTCCTGCTCACCTAATAATTTGACCTGATATCCTGATAGGGAAAGGAGACGATGAAATAGTTGCCCCATTTTCCCCTCCCCGCCCACAATAACAATCGGACCAGCCGCAGGGTTTAACGTTTTAAAACCTTTATCATTTTCCCGCGCATAAGATTCACGCATAATCCGTCGAAGAACGTCTTCGATCAAATCAGGCGGAATCCCCATTCGCTCCGCTTCAGCGCGACGAGCTGCCAACATACTGGATTCACGCTCAGGGACATAGATAGGTAACCCATGTTGACTTTTGACTTCACCAACTTCAGCGACGAGCTGAAGTCGTTTCGCTAACAAATCTAATAATGACTTATCAACTTCATCAATCTGTTCCCGTAAGTGGGATAATTCAGCAGACATACCAATACCTTGCTCAGCTCACTTTGCTTAATTTTTGCCCGCGCTGCTCTAGCATTGGTGTTAATGCTTGATGTAATTTACGCAACACAGACTCAGTTTCTTCCCAGTTAATGCAAGCATCCGTCACTGAAACACCGTATTTCATGTTTTCACGTGGCTGTTCTGATGACTGGTTACCCTCATTAATATGGCTTTCAAGCATAATACCTGTAATTGATTCATTACCATTAATAATTTGCTCGATAATTGAATCAACAACCAGTGGCTGGCGGCGGAAATCTTTATTCGAGTTACCATGGCTACAATCCACCATTAATGATGGCTCAAGCCCTGCTTTTTTCATTTCGGCTTCACATGCTGCAATGCTTTGTTCATCGTAATTTGGTGCCTTTCCGCCACGCAAGATCACATGACCATTTTTATTTCCGCTGGTATGAAGTAAACAAACTTGACCTGACTGGTTAATTCCCATAAAACGATGTGGCATCGCAGCTGCTTTTAACGCATTGATTGCAGTGGATAAACTTCCGTCAGTCCCATTTTTAAAACCAACTGGCATTGATAAACCTGACGCCATTTCACGGTGAGTTTGAGACTCTGTTGTTCTTGCCCCGATAGCAGACCAGCTGAATAAATCACCTAAGTATTGTGGATTATTGGGATCTAAAGCTTCTGTCGCCAGTGGTAGCCCCATGTTAACTAAGCTCGTTAGCAGGTCACGTGCAATATGCAGACCTTTTTCCATTTCAAAACTACCATCCATGAATGGATCGCTAATTAAGCCTTTCCAACCTACCGTTGTACGAGGTTTTTCAAAATACACACGCATCACAATATATAAGCTATCACTTAATTCAGCAGCAAGTTTCTGTAAACGCTCACCATATTCAATGGCAGCATCCACATCATGGATTGAGCAAGGACCACATACCACGAGTAAACGCGGGTCACGCTGATGAATAATATCAGCAATCACTTTACGCGATGTCGCAATGGCATGCAGATTGCTGTGACTCAACGGGTATTTTTGTTTCAGACTCTCAGGAGTAATTAGAACCTGTTCGTCTTGAATATTCACATTATTGAGTACATCTTTTTGCATGATCATTTAATTACCTACTTAGCTTATTATTTATAGATGGTGTTATTTATCGATCTTGTGTTTGGTGCGTGAGAGATAACATATCATGCATCGTAAAGAATTCAATCCAAAACCGTAAAATAATTCAATCATACGTACACAAAAAGTTACACTTACACATCCCATTGAATTTAAATAATATTATTTAAAATTTGGAGAAAAATATCATATTCAAAAGCAAAGCATGAATAAAATAAGTAAATATAAGTTTACACATGGGATTGATTGAACGATATATACTAAATAGTTCGAGTTGTCGCTAGGCGCATACATGAGTATGTGATTAGTACGAATGAACGTAGCCAACACCGCGAGAGCTTGAAATATGACGAATATAAAAAAGGCCCGCAAATATGCGGGCCTCAATTATAACTTTCGGATGTAGCGAAAGCGTATTACTTGGCGTTCAGACGCTCTTTGATACGAGCTGCCTTACCAGAACGCTCACGCAGGTAGTACAGTTTAGCTCTGCGAACAGCACCACGACGTTTAACAGTAATGCTATCTACGACTGGAGAGTGAGTTTGGAATACACGCTCAACACCTTCGCCGTTAGAAATTTTACGAACAGTGAATGCAGAGTGCAGACCGCGGTTACGAATAGCGATAACCACGCCCTCAAATGCCTGCAGACGTTTTTTAGAGCCTTCTACGACCCATACCTTAACTTCCACGGAGTCACCCGGACGGAATGAAGGTACATCCTGCTTCATCTGCTCTTGTTCAAGTTGTTTAATAATGTTGCTCATAATAACTCTCTTACCCTAGGTAAACTGATATGTTTAGACAATTAATTGTCTGGATTCACTGGTTGCTCAGCTTGATATTCCCGTTGGAATTCAGCTAACAACATCCTCTGCTCGTCAGTCAGAGCTAGGCTTTCTAGAAGCTCAGGTCTTCTAAGCCAGGTACGACCGAGTGACTGCTTCATGCGCCAGCTATCGATCTTGGCATGGTTTCCTGAAAGTAAGATATCAGGAACTTGCATACCATCTAACACCTCTGGTCGGGTATAGTGAGGACAATCTAACAAGCCATCTGCAAAAGAATCTTCTTGAGCCGAAGCTTGATGACCGAGTACTCCAGGGATAAACCGAGAGACTGAGTCTATCAACACCATAGCGGGGAGTTCCCCACCACTGAGAACGTAATCACCGATTGACCATTCTTCGTCAATTTCGGTTTGAATGATTCGCTCATCAATACCTTCATAACGACCACAAACAAGAATTAACTTCTCATTTGTTGCCAGTTCACAAACTCCGTCTTGACCAAGTTTGCGACCTTGAGGCGAAAGATAAATCACTTTCGCACCATCACCGGCCTCAGCTTTAGCTGCGTGGATTGCATCTTTTAACGGTTGCACCATCATCAGCATGCCTGGACCACCACCGTAGGGGCGATCATCAACAGTTTTGTGTCTATCGTGAGTAAAATCTCGCGGATTCCAACACTCAACGGTTAGCAGGCTATTCTTCACTGCCCGACCAGTTACCCCGTACTCGGTTATTGCGCGGAACATGTCGGGAAACAGGCTAATTACCCCAATCCACATGATTTATCCCACTCATTAAAACCGGTAAACCGGAGATTTAAAAACCAGGATCCCACTCCACTTCAATAATTTTAGTGGAGAGATCGACTTTCTTGATAACCTGCCCATCAAGAAACGGAACCAACCGCTCCTTGATGCCAAATGCATCTTTTAAATTTGCCTTAATCACTAGAACGTCATTCGATCCAGTTTCCATCATATCAATAACGGTACCAAGGTCATAACCCTCTGACGTCACTACGTGGCAACCCATTAGGTCTTTCCAGTAATATTCGTCGTTATCCAAATCAGGAAGTTGGGTTGAATCAACCGCAATTTCAAAATTAGTTAACAGGGCAGCTGCATCGCGGTCTTCGACCCCTTTGAGCTTGACGATGATATCTTTGTTATGATGTTTCCAATCTTCTATTTCAATGTGTTGCCATTGACCAGAGCGTTGGATAAACCAAGGTTGATAATCAAAAATACTTTCAGCATGTTCGGTGGAGGAAAAAACTTTGAGCCAACCACGAATACCGTATGCCGCGCCTAATTTTCCCAATACGATTGGGTTTGAAGGAGGCACTAGTTTAGTTTGCTTGCTCATTGTTACCACCGTGACAGATTAAGCTACTTTTTTAGCTTGTTTGACCAGTTGTGCAACACGGTCAGAAATAGTTGCGCCTAAGCCAACCCAATGCTCGATACGGTCCAGGTCTAAACGCAGTTCTTCTGCTTGACCAGCAGCGATCGGGTTGAAGAAACCGATACGCTCAATGAAACGACCGTCACGCGCATTGCGGCTATCGGTTACAACGATTTGGTAGAACGGACGTTTTTTAGCGCCGCCACGAGATAAACGAATTGTTACCATAACATCCTCATTAGTTAACAAAACAACCAGACTCCATCGAGGGATAGAGTCCGGCTGTCATATAAAAAGCCCGAAAAGTTTACTTACTTTGACGCAAAAATCAATCAAAAGTGTACTTTTGTTTCAGGCTTTATTGCTTAACGCCCCGGAAATCCCGGAGGCATCATACCTTTCATACCGCGCATCATCTTGGCGAGACCGCCTTTTTTCATCTTTTTCATCATGCGCTGCATATCATCAAACTGTTTTAAAAGCTTATTCACTTCTTGTACGGTAGTGCCTGAACCCGCAGCAATACGACGTTTACGTGACCCTTTGATGATCTCTGGTTTTTCCCGCTCTTTACGCGTCATCGATTGGATCATAGCTTCCATACGGATAGTAATTTTATCATCCATTTGGGATTTAACGGCATCAGGTAACTGGGACATCCCTGGCATCTTACTCAGCATGCTGGTCATTCCGCCCATATTACGCATCTGTTTTAGCTGATTTAAGAAGTCGTTGAGATCAAAGGTATCCCCTGTTTTCAACTTCTTAGCTAATTTTTCAGCTTCATCGCGGTCAACTTTGTGTTCGATCTCTTCAATCAGAGATAACACATCACCCATGCCTAAAATACGTGAAGCTACACGCTCTGGATGGAATGGTTCAAGGGCATCAGTTTTCTCACCAACCCCTAAGAATTTGATTGGCTTACCAGTAATTGCACGGATAGACAACGCGGCACCACCACGGGCATCACCATCAACTTTGGTTAATACAATCCCTGTTAATGGTAGCGCTTCGTTAAATGCTTTCGCTGTATTTGCCGCATCTTGACCTGTCATGGCATCAACCACAAACAGTGTTTCAACTGGATTAATAATGCGATGAACTTCTTGGATCTCTTCCATCATCGCTTCATCGACATGTAAGCGGCCCGCTGTATCCACTAACAGCACATCATAAAACTGTAATTGTGCGTGTTTTAATGCTTTTTGGACAATTGCAGCTGGCTTTTCTTGTACTTCAGAGGGGAAGAAATCAACCCCAACCGCTTCGGCTAATGTTTCTAATTGCTTGATCGCCGCAGGACGATATACGTCGGCGGAAACCACTAAGACTTTTTTCTTCTGTTTTTCTTTTAACAGCTTACCCAGTTTTGCAACGCTGGTTGTTTTACCCGCACCTTGTAAACCCGCCATCAAAACCACAGCAGGAGGCTGAGCAGATAAATTCAGCTGATGATTTTCTTCACCCATTGCACGGGTCAGTTCATTTTGTACAATCTTAATGAACTCTTGACCTGGGGTTAGGCTTTTATTAACGTCTTGACCAACAGCGCTTTCTTTAACTTTTTGAATAAATTCACGGACGACTGGCAGAGCAACGTCGGCTTCCAGTAATGCCATGCGAACTTCGCGTAATGTATCTTTAATATTGTCATCAGTCAGACGTCCACGCCCGCTGATATTGCGCAAAGTGCGCGATAGTCTGTCAGTTAAGTTATCAAACATGTGTCTTAGCTCAATTCTGTTATGGGCCTATATGTAGCCTTATTTGGTTACTCGCGCGCTGTATTTCAAGGGCAAACTCAAGATAGCCACGGCACAATTCAACGCTGATGTTGGTCGCCGATTGTATCACACTTGATGGGGTTTCGCTGCTTCGTTTAATTAGCCTAAATGAGCGATTAGTAAAGAATATACAGCGATACATCATACCTATTAGTTGGAGCCTACACTTGCACGAGTTATACTAGTCAATATCTATCCACTCAAAATGAATAACGACACTATACTATGCCCGTATTTGCAGTCATAGCAGTTTGTACATACATGGTCAGCCTGCTTCTGATCGTCCCAGCACAAGTGCGTAAGCAAGCGCTTTATCGTCGATTGGCTATTTTATTAGCTATCGTAGCGATGGTCACTCACGCAATCACCTTGAAATTACAAATTTTTAGTGAGGCTAGCGGGCAAAATCTCACACTCCTAAATTTAGGATCATCCGTCAGTTTATTAATGTGTTTGATTATGACGGTGGTTTCATATTTAGGAAGGGCTTGGTACTTAACCCCAATTGTATATAGTTTCGCAATTATTAACCTAATTTTATCCACCATTATGCCTGGTGAGTTTATTACTCATTTAGAAGCAAGTACGCCATTATTTGTGCATATTGGATTAGCTTTATTAAGTTATGCAACGCTACTGATTGCTGCGTTATATGCTTTTCAAGTGGCGATTATCGACTATCAGCTTAAAAATAAAATTTTAAAATTCAGCCCTGATATGCCTCCCATGATGGTGATTGAACGCAAAATGTTTCATGTCACACAAGTAGGCGTCATTTTACTAACGCTAACATTGTGTACTGGCTTCATTTATATGGATAATATCTTTGATAAAGAGAATATTCATAAATCTGTACTCTCTGTCATTGCTTGGTTTGTTTATGTCATTTTACTGTGGGGGCATTTCCATGGTGGATGGAGAGGCAAGCGCGTTTTATTTTTCCATGTTGGCGGTTCACTGATCCTTACCTTAGCGTTTTTTGGCAATCGTCTAATCCAGCAATTAACTATGGTATAAACACCATTTTAGTCTTACACGACCGTTATAAGGAACCTTGTTTTGGATGAAGTATCTACTGGTACTCTAATCATCATACTGATTGTTTTAATTTTTTTATCTGCTTATTTTTCGGCTTCAGAAACCAGTATGATGACATTGAACCGTTATCGGTTAAAACATTTAGCGAAACAAGGTAATCGCTCCGCTGTTCGTGTTGAGAAACTCCTACGCCACCCTGACCGTCTACTCGGCTTAGTTCTCATTGGCAATAATCTCATCAACATTGTCGCTTCCGCTCTCGCAACCATTATTGGAATGCGTCTATATGGAAATATGGGGGTAGCTATCGCAACAGGTATTCTCACTTTCGTCATTTTACTGTTTGCAGAAGTGGTGCCAAAAACGATTGCAGCCCTTTACCCTGAACGAATTGCCTTCCCTAGCAGTTTTATTCTTACACCACTGCAAAAAATCATGTTACCTGTTGTATGGGCATTTAATACTATTTCGACTCTATTTATGCGCTACTGTGGGATAAAAGTCTCCGCAACTCGCAATGATGCGGTTAATAAGGAAGAGTTACGCACTATCGTTCATGAGTCCAAGAATAAGCTCAGTCGACGCAATCAGGACATGTTAATTTCGATTCTCGATTTAGATAAAGTCACCGTCGGCGATATCATGCTGCCACGAAATGAAATTGTGGGAATTGATATAAATGATGACTGGAAGTCTATCGTGAGGCAGCTCACCCACTCCCCTCATGGGCGCATTGTGCTATATCGTGATTCGCTTGACGATTCGATCGGTATTTTACGCGTACGAGAAGCTTACCGTCTAATGGTTGAAAAGCGCGAATTCAACAAGCAAAACTTAATTAAAGCCGCGGATAGCATCTATTTCATTCCCAATAGTACTCCCCTGAATGTTCAGTTAATCAACTTTCAACATAAAAAAGAAAAGCTAGGGATCATTGTCGATGAGTATGGTGAAATTCAAGGCTTAATCACCGTAGAAGATATTTTGGAGGAGATTGTGGGTGACTTTACAACATCCATGTCACCTTCACTTGCTGAAGAGGTTATGCCACAAAGTGACGGCAGTGTCCTTGTGGACGGCTCCGCCAACATCCGAGACCTAAACAAAGCTTTCGACTGGAACCTTCCTGTAGAGGGTCCTAGAACGGTTAACGGTATGGTTCTGGAAGTATTGGGAGATGTACCTCAACCAGAGGAACAAATTGTTATCGGGCGTTATGTTATCGAAGTCTTAGCTGTCAGCGATAATATTATTAAACAAGTAAAAATCACACCTCTTGGCTTTAACTCACAAGTCCCTGAGTTTTAAGTTCTACATAAAAAGCCTTAAAACCACGAACAATTATTCGATGATTTTAAGGCTTTTTCAAACATTGTTTCTTTGAATAACTAAACGTGAAGCTGAGCTAACTTCTCTTCAGGAAGAGCGAGTTCATCATTTTTATTCACTTGAATATCTTTCGCAATGATATTTCGAGCAATTTGCTGAGCTTCTTCAAGTGAGTGCATCGTATACGTTCCACATTGATATACGTTAAGTTCAGGGATCTTATTTTGATCCTGAACATTGAGCACATCTTGCATAGCCGCCTTCCATGCTTTCGCTACACGCAGTTCATCTGGCTGACCAATCAAGCTCATGTAGAAACCTGTACGGCATCCCATTGGTGAAATGTCGATAATTTCCACGCCATTTCCATTAAGGTGGTCACGCATAAATCCAGCAAAAAGGTGCTCTAAGGTATGCGTTCCTTTTTCTGTCATTGCTTCTTTATTTGGGACTGTAAAACGTAAATCAAACACAGTGATAGCGTCCCCATGAGGCGTTTTCATCGTTTTTGCTACGCGAACAGCAGGAGCAGCCATACGCGTGTGATCCACAGTAAAACTGTCTAATAACGGCATTTCATGACCTCCATAAAAATAAAAAAAATAATTTTGAAAAAAATGAAACTAATCCAAAAATGCAGAGTCTTACTATGTGAAAGACGCGCAAATTGTTATCATCCCTAATTCTCTAAGAGATTTTTATTTGGCCACCTTGTTGTGGCCATTTCTTTTAGCGTCCTGCGTGAATCCGAAGATACTCTTCAAAGCTTTCGCTTTTGTCCTGCTCCATCAATTTCTGTTTTTCAATGGAAGCCAAACGAGCTTGTTCAAATTGCTCTTCAGTGATCACTTCATAAGGCTCGTTAATTAATTGCTGATAATATTTCTCAGCTAACTCCAGCCCATAACCACCAATACCCTTTTCTAACATTTCGTCCATCACTAGGGCTGAGTATGTCAGGTTTGGATCTTCAAACATAGCGACAAACTGATAGCATACATCTTTATATTTCGCATCACAGCAGGTATCTAAGACCTCCGCAACACGGATCAAATCTTTGAATAGTGTTTGTCCAACTTCGACTAGAGGCTTGAGCTCACTACCACAACCAAAACCGATTACCTGCCCTGGTTTACGTCCTTCGAGGATAACGCGGTTCCAATTCTTACGGCAGCAATCTAACTCCTGAACGTTCATTTCAGGGGCATCAGCAAGCACGCACCAAATCAGGAATAAGTCTACAAAGCGAGCTTGAGTCTCATTAACACCGATAGGGCTAAATGGATTGATATCGAGAGAACGAACTTCAATATATTCGATACCACCACGCAATAGCGCATCTGAAGGTGATTCATTGCCCAGAGGCACTCGCTTAGGACGAATTGGTGCATACAATTCGTTCTCGATTTGCAGCACATTCGTGTTCAGCTGAACATATTTACCGTCTTTTTTTACGCCCAGCTTTTCAAACTCAGCAGAAGGCTTGTGGATGGCTTTCTTCAGATTTTCCACATATTCATCAAGGTGGTTAAATGTAATATTTAAATCACTCTGAGATTTATTGGTGTATCCCAAATCACTCATTCTCAATGACGTTGCATAAGGCAGGTAGTAGGTACCACACTCAGTTTTGCTGAAGTCTAATGAGGTCTCTCTATTTTTCAAGAAAGAACCGCAAATAGCAGGAGAAGCACCAAATAAGTATGGGATCACCCAACCAAAGCGATAATAATTTCTGATCAGCCGTAAATAACCTTCAGATATTTTTTCTTTACCACTTTCAGCGTCTTCAATCCCTGCCCATGCCTTCCAAAACTCAATGGGGAATGAGAAGTTATAATGTACGCCAGCGATGGTTTGCATTAATGCACCATAGCGATTTTTTAAACCTTCACGATATAAGGTTTTGAACTGCCCTACATTAGAGGTGCCATACTGCGCCAGTGTGATTTTATCTTCACTCTCAATAAAGCAAGGCATACTGAGTGGCCACATTCTTTCATCGTGCAGATGGCGCGCCGTATAGCGATGCAGATCCCGCAGAAAAGCCAAATTATGGCTAATACTTTTATCTACAGGTGTAATAAATTCGAGTAAGGATTCCGCAAAATCTGTGGTGATCCATTTATGGGTGAGTGCTTTCCCCAGCTCATTTGGATGCAATGTCTCGGCTAACGCTCCTTGAGGTGACACACGTAATGTTTCACGCTCAATACCACGTTGAATACCATTGAGAATTTCCGGGTGCGCCTCTAACCATGAGAGCGCTTTTGATACGTCCGGGATCAAATCGACCTCCCGCCTGTGATTTAGTTTTATTTTAATAAGGCGATTACTTTAGCTTAAATCACATAAATTGTCGCTGTCTAGATGTGTGGTTTACCAAGAAGAGAAAATAGAAAAACAGAAGGAAATTGGGTTATACGCCAATTTTTAGGCAAAAAAAAACTCCTCTAATTGAGGAGTTTCTTAATGATGGTGCATCCGGGAGGATTCGAACCTCCGACCGCTCGGTTCGTAGCCGAGTACTCTATCCAGCTGAGCTACGGATGCAGAATTTGTCGACTATCAATCGATGCTGTCGAAACACAGCAGTAATTTGGATTTCAAAATTGATGAAAGGATTGTTGATACATTACAGAAGTGTTTAAGAGATGGTGCATCCGGGAGGATTCGAACCTCCGACCGCTCGGTTCGTAGCCGAGTACTCTATCCAGCTGAGCTACGGATGCATTTCAGTGCAATACGTACTTCTCTCTCAATACTGCTTAATCAAAATCTACTTCACTATTTTATGATATTTAATATCATATAAAATCTAAACTACTTTGTTTTAGTTCGCTATAAACCAAAACATCACCTTATCAGTTTCACTCATAAGGTTGAAAATGGTGCATCCGGGAGGATTCGAACCTCCGACCGCTCGGTTCGTAGCCGAGTACTCTATCCAGCTGAGCTACGGATGCAGAGCCTAAAATGGCGGTGAGGGAGGGATTCGAACCCTCGATGCAGCTTTTGACCGCATACTCCCTTAGCAGGGGAGCGCCTTCAGCCTCTCGGCCACCTCACCATATTTTAGTCACATACGATTTGTTTTTCTTAAACATCTCGTCTCTGTGTGGCGCACATATTACTTTCCTAGACTTAGAAGTCAAACAATTTTTCCAAACTTTTTGCATTCCAACGATCGTTTGCACATTTCACAAGCAAGATGATTAGTTTAACACCGAAAAAGCCATATTTCTGTGCTTTTTTCCTTTTAATTATTCACCATTTCCCAATAGAAAATTCAGTAAAAAATTGATGATATTAAGCACTCTTTAGTTAACAGTATAAAAATGATACAGAAAAAAAACGAGGTCACCCCAAGAAATAATGCTCAACATCAACGTAATGATGTCAGGCCAATAGGGAATCAAAAGGTATAGGAATATAGTTAGAGATAAAATAGGAGAGACAAGCGTCCATTATTGCTGTGTGATCACTCACTGGACGCTTATTTATTATTATTGATTGTCTGGTTGAGTCTTTTCGGCCTGGATCCGTTGATAAATTTCTTCACGGTGAACAGAAATCTCTTTTGGGGCATTAACACCAATACGTACTTGGTTGCCTTTTACGCCCAATACAGTCACTGTTACCTCATCGCCTATCATGAGTGTTTCACCAACTCGACGAGTCAGAATAAGCATTCTTTGCTCCTTGAAATATTAAAAGAGTCGGGTCTCTAGGTATTCCCCGCTATTGTCCATCACACACCGTGAAAACGTAAAGCAATGACATTCACCTAAAGCATTGATGCCATCAATGGCAATAATTCTAATTATTTACAAGCAAAATATAACACTACCGGCAACACATTAACAATGCTGCAACAGATTAAAGTTACCCCACTAAAATGGGGTAACTTCACAGCAATTATAGTTTTGAATCAACCCATTGTTCGACACTTTCCATCGCTGTCGGTAATGCACTTACGTCAGTACCTCCAGCCATCGCCATGTCTGGTCGACCGCCACCTTTACCGCCTACTTGTTGAGCAACATAGGAGACCAAATCACCTGCTTTAATTTTAGCAGTCAAATCATTAGTCACACCAACAATTATACTGACTTTATCACCACTTGTGGTTGAAAGCACGATAATCGCCGATTTCAGCTGATTTTTTAGATCATCGACCATTGTTCTCAATAGTTTAGGATCAGTATCACTTAATTGACTAACTAACAGTTTGATACCTTTAACATCTTTCGCTTTACTACTTAGTGAAGCACTTTCTTGAGACGCTTGCTGATCTTTTAACTGCAAAATCTCTTTTTCAAGATTTCGTGATTTATCTAATGCAACTTTGACTTTCTCAACTAAGCTATTCACGTCACCCTTTAACAGATGGGCAATTGCAGAAAGCTGTTCAGATTGAGCATGTAAATGCTCCATGGCGGCGGCACCTGTTGTCGCTTCGATACGACGAACCCCTGCGGCGGTCCCAGATTCACTTAAGATACTGAATAATCCAATATCTCCCGTGCGGCTAGCATGCGTACCACCACATAATTCGATGGAGAAATCCCCCATACTCAGAACACGTACGCGCTCTTCATATTTTTCACCGAATAATGCCATAGCCCCTTTTGCTTTCGCACCCTCTAAATCCATCAACTCAGTTTCAATTTCTGAGTTTTGACGAATTTGCGCATTCACAATATCTTCTACTTGGCGTAATTGCTGCTGCGTCATCGCTTCGAAATGAGAGAAGTCAAAACGGAGATACTTGTCATTCACCAGCGAGCCTTTCTGAGAAACATGCTCACCTAACACTTGGCGTAACGCGGCATGTAATAAGTGAGTCGCTGAGTGGTTTAGACGAATTGCATTACGCCTTTCACTATTGACTATAGCCGCAATTCGATGGTTGACAACTAATGAGCCTGATTCAACTTTACCGACATGACCAATTGCTTGACCATATTTTTGGGTATCCGTCACCGTAAACTGAGCACTGTCATTCGTTAAAACGCCAGTATCACCAACTTGACCACCTGATTCAGCATAGAATGCAGTTTTATCAAGGATCACTAAACCTTCATCACCGGTATGCAATGAATCGACAGGCTGACCATCTTTATATAATGCGATGATCGTCGCTTGCTGTTCATCATGCTGATAGCCGGAGAATTCGCTGCGTTTATCAACTTTGATCAGGGCGTTATAGTCTGCACCAAAGCCACTTGACTCTCTTGCTCTGCGACGTTGATCTTCCATTGCTCGTTCAAAACCAGCTTCATCAACTTTGATGTTGCGCTCACGGCAAACGTCAGCAGTCAAATCTAGAGGGAATCCATAAGTATCATAGAGACGGAATGCAGTTTCGCCTTCCAGCGTATCACCTTTCAGTGATGCCAACTCTTCGTCTAATAATTGCAGACCACGTTCTAAAGTACGAGCAAACTGTTCTTCTTCAGTTTTTAAAACTTTCTCAACTAGAGCTTGTTGACGTTGCAGCTCTTCCGCAGCAGGTCCCATAACTTTAATTAAGGTAGAAACTAATTTATAGAAGAAAGTCTCTTTCGCACCCAGCATATAACCATGGCGTACAGCACGACGAATAATACGACGTAAAACGTAGCCACGACCTTCGTTGGATGGGATAACACCATCACTGACGAGAAATGCGCATGAACGGATATGGTCAGCAATAACACGTAAGGATTTGTTGGATAAATCCGTTGCGCCTGTTGCTTCGGCAGCCGCAGCAATCAGTTCACGGAAAATATCAATTTCATAGTTAGAATTAACGTGTTGCAGAACTGCAGAAATACGCTCTAACCCCATCCCTGTATCTACAGATGGTTTTGGCAGAGGTTCCATTGTACCGTCTGATTGACGGTTAAACTGCATAAAGACCAGGTTCCAAATTTCAATATAACGGTCGCCATCCTCTTCAGGACTACCAGGAGGTCCACCCCAGATATGATCACCATGATCATAGAAGATTTCGGTGCAAGGACCACAAGGACCTGTGTCGCCCATCTGCCAGAAGTTGTCAGATGCGTAAGGCGCGCCTTTATTATCACCAATGCGAATAATACGTTCGACAGGAACACCAATTTCTTTGTTCCAAATATCGAAAGCTTCATCATCTGTTGCGTACACAGTAACCCACAATCTTTCTTTTGGTAGGTTAAACCATTGTTCGCTAGTTAAAAGTTCCCATGCAAAGCGAATAGCATCGTGTTTAAAGTAATCACCGAAGCTAAAGTTGCCTAACATTTCAAAGAATGTGTGGTGGCGAGCAGTATAGCCCACGTTTTCTAAGTCGTTATGTTTACCACCTGCACGTACACAACGTTGTGCGGTTGTCGCTCGGGAATATGCTCGTTTATCCAGACCAAGAAATACATCTTTGAACTGGTTCATCCCTGCGTTAGTGAACAATAGTGTTGGGTCATTATTTGGCACTAGCGAACTGCTGGCTACCACCTGATGACCTTTCGTATGGAAAAAGTCGAGAAACGCTTGACGGATCTCAGCGGTGCTTTTACTCATATTTATCCCGATATCAAGCTGAAAACAGAATTACGAATTGTTGAGATGGAATGTAACATCACCTCTAATCAACTCTCCGATTAAAAAGTGACTGATAAGATAAAGTCTCTTTGTATAGAAGTAAAATATAGATACATCCATTCGCGGCTTTCATTGTAAAGCGTCTGAATATTTTCTGAAAGTATGTTTATACCTCTGGCTGGGGTATTTTTCCACAGAAAAACTGTTCAATAAACTATTATTGTGATAGGCAGACACAAAAAAGCGCCATTCAATTAAGAATGACGCTTTTTATTTTAAATTATTTCAACATGTTACTATTGAATTAAAATTCTTCTGGTACTTCTTCTTCATCAGAATCATTGATGAAATCAGTCGCTGCACTCTTAAATTCACCTGTGTGGTTTAATAATAAATCACGCAGTTTAGTATCAATTTCCTGTGCAACTTCAGGGTGCTCTTTCAAGTAGGTTGTTGAGTTAGCTTTGCCTTGACCAATCTTGTCACCATTATAGCTATACCAAGCACCTGCTTTTTCAATTAGCTTGTGTTTAACCCCTAGGTCAATCAACTCACCAAAGGTGTTGATACCTTCACCATATAGAATTTGGAATTCAGCCTGTTTAAATGGCGCCGCAACTT
The DNA here is from genome assembly GCF_028484855.1 of Providencia sp. PROV033. NCBI lineage: Bacteria > Pseudomonadati > Pseudomonadota > Gammaproteobacteria > Enterobacterales > Morganellaceae > Providencia > Providencia sp. PROV033. The sequence continues at coordinate 25,352 of NZ_JAMPSW010000040.1, forward strand.
TGTTTTTTACGACTTTAACACGGGTTTCGCTACCAACGATCTCTTCACCGTTTTTGACTGCACCAATACGACGGATATCTAAGCGAACAGAAGCATAGAATTTCAGCGCGTTACCGCCAGTTGTAGTTTCTGGGTTACCAAACATCACACCAATCTTCATTCGAATTTGGTTGATGAAGATCAGCAAGGTATTTGAGTTTTTCAGGTTACCGGCTAATTTACGCATTGCTTGGCTCATCATACGAGCCGCAAGACCCATATGTGAATCACCGATTTCACCTTCAATTTCTGCTTTTGGCGTTAACGCAGCAACGGAGTCAACGATGATAACATCCACAGCACCAGAACGAGTGAGTGCATCACAGATTTCTAATGCTTGCTCACCGGTATCAGGTTGAGAACACAGCAGATTATCAATATCGACGCCTAGTTTTTTTGCATAGATAGGGTCAAGAGCATGCTCAGCATCGATGAATGCGCACGTTTTACCGCTACGTTGAGCAGCCGCAATAACTTGTAAAGTTAACGTCGTTTTACCTGAGGATTCAGGACCGTAGATTTCAACAATACGCCCTAATGGCAAACCACCTGCACCTAAAGCAACGTCAAGAGATAAAGAACCTGTTGAAATGGTTTCAACATCCATTGTACGGTCTTCACCAAGACGCATAATAGACCCTTTACCGAATTGCTTTTCGATTTGACCTAATGCTGCCGCAAGTGCTTTTTGTTTGTTTTCATCAATAGCCATGTTTACTCCCTATGGCAATGGTTGAAACCATTGCGAATAAAACGATTGAATTCGATTTGTTGAAACTAAGTATACTGTATAATCATACAGTATCAAGGAAATTTTTCAGATATTAACTGCAAAAGCATTTTTAGCGCATAACCAGTTGATTGCAAACGAACTTGATTCCGATCACCTTGAAATATCTGATGCCGAGTCACGACATCGACAGTACCATTTGCCTGCTTTAATGCAAAACCAAACCAGACTGTACCAACGGGCTTTTCTTGGCTACCGCCACCTGGTCCTGCAATACCACTGACTGACATCGCAAAATCGGCTTGCGCTTCATGTAATGCCCCAACAGCCATTTCTTGTACTACTTGCTGGCTCACTGCACCAAACTGCTCTAGTGATAAATTTGTCACTCCAATCATTTGGTGCTTGGCTTCGTTACTGTAGGTCACAAATCCACGATAAAAATAGGCTGAACTACCAGAAATATCTGTCAAGACTTTAGCAATCCAGCCGCCAGTACAAGACTCAGCCGCAGTGACTGTTTTACCCAATTGCAGTAAGCGTTGTCCTAACTGAATACTTAATGTTTCGAGTTGCTTCTCATCTATCATTTGGCTATTCACCATTATGCTGTTTTTTTACGGGCACGATCCCACATCCACAATCCCGCGATCGCCACTGCAAATACGACACCAAAACCAACGCCGACACTCACCACGGAGAACCCGACCTTCATTGCCAGAGAATATAACCCCAGCATTAATAGCATCGCGCTGTTTTCTCCCAAATTTTGTACTGCGATAGCATTCCCTGCCCCAACAGTTTCTTTACCTTTTTCCTGAAGTAATGCATTTAATGGAACAACAAATAATCCACCAAAAACGCCTAATACCATCAAGATGAAATAAGAAGGAATAATATGAGTTTGTAGTGACAGGAATACAACCATGACCCCAATCATAATTCCGGCAGGAATACAGCGATAAACCGTTTTTAAGGTAATAAATTTTGCCGCTAATCCTGCCCCAACGACAATTCCCACCGCAACCATCGCATTCAAAATAGTTGGCGTTGTGTTATCTTGCAAACCAAGTGCTACAGGTACCCACGCCACCAGCAAGAAACGCAACGTCACTCCGGCTCCCCAGAACATACTGGTTCCTACAAGGGAAAAACGGCTCTCTTGGTTCGCCCATAAAATACGACAGGCAGAAAGAAAGTCCATCAGTAACTGTTTAAAATTCCAGCCTGTACCTGGTCTCGCCGCCGCCAAATGAGGAATGAAAAAGTTAACAATTACGGCTAAAGCATACAGTAAGGAACACGTGCCTAATGCCAGCAATAAATTAATATCGGAAAGTATACCACCAACAACCGAGCCAACTAGAATTGCTGCGATAGTGGAAGCTTCCATTAAACCATTAGCTTTAACTAAATTATCACCACCGGTCAATTCCCCCAAAATACCGTATTTTGCTGGAGAATAAGCCGCAGCACCGACGCCCACTAACCCGTAACACAGGAATGGATTAACCCCTAAGCAAATCCCCAGAGCCCCAACAAATTTAAATATGTTGGAAAATAACATGACTCGGCCTTTAGAAAACCGATCCGCTATTTGCCCCACAAACGGTGCCAACACGATATAGGTGAAGACAAATACCATCTGTAAAATAGGGTGGCTCCATTCTGGGTAAAACTCAGATTTTAGCTGAGCTAATATCGCGAATAGCAATGCGTTATCTGCAAATGCAGATAAAAACTGAGACGCCAGAACCGCTTTCATTCCGGTACTCATTAATGGCGTATTTGGTGTGCTTTCTTGCATATTAGTCCCCTAACGCCATCTGTTTTAATGTGACAAAATCAGTTTTTCCGCTACCCAATACAGGCAGCGATTTCACCCAGCGAATATCTCGTGGAACCGCTAATTCTGTTAAACCTTTTCCTTTTGCCGCTGCTGATAGGGCACTTCTGTCGAGATCTTTATCAGTCGTAAATAGGACTAATGCCTCCCCTTTACTACTATCCGGTTTGGTTACGACACCGTGCTCGCAACTTGGCGAAATTTCAGACACCATCTGCTCAATACTTTCTAGGGAAACCATTTCCCCCGCTAATTTAGCAAATCGCTTAACTCGCCCCTTAATGGTGCAGAAGTTTTTATTGTCCAGCTCAACAATATCACCCGTGTCATACCAGCCTGATTCTAATTCACCTTGCGCATTTTCCGCTTTCGGTTCTTCGAGTACACCCGGCGCCTCTACGCGCAAATAGCCCTTCATTATATTAGGACCTTTCAGCTGAAGTTTTCCGCCATGTTCAATACCTGGTAACGAAATAATACGGGCTTCCATACAGGGTAAAATTTGCCCCACTGAGCCTTCTTTTGCTGCCATTGGTACGTTAATAGATACAATCGGTGCACACTCAGTCACGCCATAGCCTTCAAGAATTCGAATACCAAATTTGTCGTACCAAATTTTCTTGGTTTTATCCGAAAGCTTTTCTGCGCCCGCAACAACATAACGAACTCTTGCAAAATCATACGGATGAGCAAAACGTGCGTAATGCCCCAAGAACGTTGACGTACCGAATAAAACCGTACAATTTCGGTCATATACCAGTTCTGGAATAATTCGATAATGTAACGGGCTTGGATATAAGAAAACTCGGCTACCCGAAAATAGTGGAATAAATAATCCGACGGTTAATCCAAAAGCATGGAATAAAGGCAGTGATGACATAAAACGATCACGCGGAGTAAAATCAGCAATCGTTTTGATCTGCTCAACGTTAGCCATCAAGCTACGGTGACTGTGTACAACTCCTTTAGGGGTACCTTCGGAGCCTGAAGTGAACAAGACAATCGCTTCATCATCGATATTACGAGGAACAATCGCCTTACGCGGTGAGAATAAATGCTTCACAATCCACAACTTATCTTGGAGCGTCACGGTGTCTTTTAAATCTTCAAGATAAATCCATGTTGCTTCCGGTACTTGCGCCGGAATATGGGTGAGTTTCCCTTTTTCCAAAAATTGTCGTGAAGTAAAAATCACTTTTGCCGTTGAGGCTTTTAAAGCATTACTGATCCCATGACTTCCCGCCGTGTAATTCAGCATCGCAGGCACTCGCCCGCGCATTAAACAGCCGAAAATTGCTGCCGCTGTCACTGTCGCATTGGGTAGCAATAATCCTACACGCTCATTTTCATGGGTATAGCGTTCGATAATTCGCCCAACACCAAGTGACTTTTTGAGCAGCCCTTGATAGCTATCTTCTTTGAACGAAATATCCTCAATACAGCGAGAACGGCGTCCATAACGTTCAATACTATCAATAAAGGCTTCGACCAATGTCATTTCTGGGCGACTCGCCATGCGTGCCGCTTTCATAATTTGATAAAGATGTTCACCGGCTAAGGCTCGACGCTCGACGGCGCGAGGCGCATCCGGTATTGGAATACTTTCAGCAGGTAAAATATGTAATGTGATTTTTGGAAACCACTTTAACGGGATAATCCCCTTTAAGCGTCCAAAGTAGCTTCTTTCTGCACCATCAATACGAATTGGCACCACTTTGGCACCAGACTTAGCAGCGACAAAGGCGGCCCCTTCATAGATCTTCATCAAAGAGCCGTGAACAGTAATACGCCCTTCAGGAAAAATAACAATCGGACGCCCTTTATCCACTTCACGAACAAGGTGTCGAAGACCTAATGGATTTTTGGGATCTAATGCAACAATATCCGCATAAGGCTTGAGCCGCTTGATCATCTTAGGTGTTGCCACAGAACTATACATGGCAAAGACTGGCTTCACAGGTAAAAACAGTGCGATCAACACACCATCAAGAAAAGAAACATGGTTCGGCGTAATGATGCATTTGTCTTGATTGAACTCATTCGTATTACCAATGACTTCTACGCGAAACAAAAACCTCAGTACTTTTTTTATTATTTTTGCCAACATCATGATTCCCTTTCTTATGGTGATAATTTTATCTATTGATTAACAATTAGATACTACAATAATTATCTCGTGACCAACCGCCCTCATTAAGAGGTTTATTCCTAAAGGCGTGAGTACACCTGACATTTATCTCAAATTTGCGATCTGCTTAATAATAGCATCAATGGATTGATTGGCATCAATAACGTGGTGGGCAGTGGATAAATAGATAGGATCACGCTGCGTCATCACTTCTTCAATTTCTTCAAGCAGTGATTTCCCCGTTAAACTCGGTCGCTGATCCGCTTGCGGTTCTGCCGCTAATCTCTTTACCAGTGTTTCTGGCGTTGAGCGTAAATAAATAACAGTGCCATTTTCTCGCATAACCTGCTGATTTTCTGGCGCTAAAATAATACCGCCACCTGTAGAAATAATGGCATCTTGCGGCTCAATTGACGCAAGAATTTGACTTTCAAGTTGCCGAAAATAATTCCACCCCTGTTGCTGAACAATATCAGCAATGCTCATTCCTGCCCGCTCCAGAATAAGTTTGTCGGTATCGATAAATTGGTAACCCGTTTTCTCAGCGAGTTTCTTACCAATCGTTGTCTTTCCTGAACCTCTTGGACCAATAATGTAAAACATTAATATTCATCCCTTCATCATGATTTCTATGATAAATTTTCCACACACATGCTTCTAGCCGGTTAGCCAAAATGGCGAATAATTTAAAAAAATAAAGCCACACTCAGTGTGGCTCGAACCATTTTAAAACCTATTGGGTTTGGAAATGGTACTTTAGAGTTGTAAAAATAAACGAGGAAAATCAATTTATTGATTTTCACCTGATAACACAAAGAGGGAAAAACCACGCTTTTATCCCTCTTTGTCTGCAACTTAAGTCACACTCAGTGTGGCTTAAGATTATTATTGTTAGATTATGGACGACTCAAAAAATCCCCGTAACCAATCCATTTATACGTTGTCAGAGCATCTAATCCCATTGGTCCACGAGAATGGAGTTTTTGGGTGCTTACTGCCACTTCGGCACCGAGTCCAAACTGTCCACCATCAGTAAAGCGCGTACTAGCATTAACGTACACCGCAGCCGAATCCACACGTTGAACAAAATAATCTGCTTGGCGAATAGATTCCGTCAAAATAGCATCTGAATGTGCGGTGCCATAATGGCGAATATGCTCGATGGCAGCATCAATATCCGAGACAATTTCAACATTAAGATCAAGAGATAACCATTCATCGACTAAATTTTCAGCTTGAACAGGTACTACTTTCGCTGCGCCACCTGTTAAAAATGCCATTGCTTTCTCACTCGCATGCAACGTCACTTGCTGTTGTGCCATTTTCTCACTTAGGCGCGGCAAGAAACTCGCGGCAATATCTTCATGAACTAACAACGTTTCTAACGAGTTACATGCACTTGGTCGCTGAACTTTAGCATTGGTAATCACGCTCAGTGCTTTATCAAAGTCCACCGAGTCATCAACAAACGTATGGCAAACACCAATTCCCCCAGTAATGACTGGGATCGTCGATTGTTCACGGCATAATCTATGTAAGCCAGCACCACCGCGTGGGATCAACATGTCAACATAGCGATCTAACTTTAATAATTTTGTCACTAATTCGCGATCGGGATTATTGATAGCCTGTACCGCATCTGCAGGTAGTCCACTGTTTTTTAACGCTTGTTGAATCACATTAACTACTGCGAGATTCGTATTATGCGTCTCTTTTCCGCCACGCAAAATAACAGCATTTCCCGTTTTTAAGCACAAGGAAGCGACATCGACCGTTACGTTAGGACGAGCTTCGTAAATAACCCCAATGACCCCTAATGGGACACGACGGCGCTGTAAATTCAATCCGCTATCGAGCTCGCTGCCATCGAGGATTTGTCCTACTGGATCTGCCAGTTGACATACCTTTCTAACATCATCCGCAATACTTTTTAAACGTGATGGCGTCAGTAATAAGCGATCTTGTAACGCTTCGCTCATACCACTTTGTTGGGCTTGCGCCATATCTAACTGATTTGCAGCTAAGATACTTGCGCTTTCTTGTTCTAACAGATTAGCAATTTGCTCAAGTGCCAAATTTTTTTGTTTTGTGTTTAATTGAGCCAACTGCCATGACGCCTCACGCGCCGCTTTACCCATTTGTTCTAACATAATTAACTCACTATCATATCGTCGCGATGAACGGCTACAGAGCCGTGTTCATAGCCAAGGATTTTACCAATATCTTGGGAATGATGACCCGCAATCATTCTGAGTGCATCACTATTATAATGACTCACGCCGTGTGCCAAATCTTTACCTGCCATATTGCGAATACGGATCACTGCACCACGAGAGAAATCGCCTTCAATTTTCTTAATACCCTTTGGTAACAATGAACTGCCTTTTTCTGTAATCGCTAATTGTGCGCCATCATCAATATAAACATCCCCTGCCGCAGGTGCGCCAAAAATCCAACGTTTACGATTTTCCATTGGATTTTTTTGACCATAGAAACGGGTTCCAACGGGAATATTTTCAATCACCGCATTAATGACATCCGGCTTATTACCCGCGGCGATAATCACATCAATTCCAGCACGCCCCGCAACATCCGCAGCCTGTAACTTCGTTGCCATTCCACCAGTGCCTAATCCCGTTACGCTGTCCCCAGCCATACGACGTAATTCATCATTTATACCGCGCACTTCAGGGATCAATTTAGCATCCGGATTACTGCGCGGATCCGCATCGTATAAACCTTCAATATCAGTCAATAGCAGTAATTTGTCGGCATCTCCGAGAATTGCAGCCAGTGCGGATAAGTTATCATTATCCCCGACTTTAATCTCTGCGGTTGCTACAGCATCATTTTCGTTAATTACTGGAATAATGCCATTATCTAATAGCGCTTGCAGTGTGTCGCGAGCATTAAGAAACCGCTCACGATCTTCAAGATCGGCACGCGTTAATAACATTTGACCAATATGAATACCATAAATGGAAAAAAGTCTTTCCCATAATTGAATTAAACGACTTTGACCGACTGCCGCCAGCAGCTGTTTAGATGCAATGGTAGCGGGCAGTTCGGGGTAATTGAGATGTTCACGCCCAGCGGCAATTGCACCTGATGTGACAATAATAATTCGGTGACCCTTTTCATATTGCTGCGCACATTGTCGAACCAGCTCAACAATTTGAGCTTGATTTAAACGACGTGAGCCCCCTGTTAAGACACTCGTGCCAAGTTTAACCACAAGTGTTTGGCTATTTTTCATCATTTTTCTGCCATTAGGATTAATAAATACAAAGTGGGTATCAGTTTTATCAGGAGATGCGCGTTATGCCAACAGGCATAACGCAAAATTAAACAAAAGTTGGTTTAAAACAATTTTATGCGCTTAATTCCAGCTTTAATTCTGTCATCAAGGGAGAAGGGAACAAGCTTAACTCAAGGGCAGATAATTGTTGGGAAAGGCGTTGATGGAAGGCGTGCAAATTCTTTTCTACCGCTTCCGCCGTTGACCCATCCTTCAAAGTTTTCGTTTGCCATTTTCCCTGACCAGTATAGATCCCTAAATTATAGGCAAATTCGAATCCATTATCGGTGGGGGCTAACTCTAACCACCACCCCCAGAATTCACGTTTTTCTGGCACAATATTCGCATTAACGCAAACCACCAAACTATCAAAAAAATAACAATTTTTGACAGATTGTTGTTCACGTAAATAAGGACCCATTGCAGCAAACTTCTTTAAAAATTTTCCATTCGTGTAATCAGTCGGTAACGCCATATTAAGGATCTCCTTCTTGGGAAGATCCCTTTTTAACAAATGTTAAAAAATAAGCAAGTTATTCAATAGAATTATAATATTTTACTTTCTAACCATTTCGTTGTTTCTGACATGGAACGCTCAAAAGCCTCTAAAACAGGGTTACTTGGCAACATCAATAAATGACTATCCATAGATGAGCGAGCAATTAAATCCGAATCAGCCTTCGGACTATAAGGATCATTTTTGAAACAGACCGTCATCATTGGAACTTGATTACGACGCCCCAGTAACCCTTGCTTCCGAAGAGAATAGCAACTTAATTCATGACGTAACGATTGACCATCGACTTGATAAATACCCAGACGGCTGGCAAAAACATCCAATGCCATACGCGGAATGTCTTTTTGATATTTTTCTTCATGCAGCAGGCTGTGAACAATCGGACCTAATACCGCAACGGCTTTAATTTTATCTGGGCACATGTACGCTAAACGTACAGCAATATTCGCGCCAAAGCGGATCCCAGTGATAGCAAATCGTGTATGGTCAATCCATGGAATGGTATCGAGTTGACGAACAACTTGCTCATGTAACGTGCTAGTTTCTTGCGAAAGGCTATATTTCCCAGAGTAACCTATCGATGGCATATCCAATGTTAACATCGCAATACCACGAGGCTCTAAATAGTCTCTAAAGTAACGGCTATAATCGGTTTGTAAGCTATCGAGCATGCCACATACCATCACCGTTGGATAAGGTCCTTGTACATTGGATGGGATATGAAGAAATCCACAAACCTCTTTGCCACCATCCACTTTGAATGGGATTTTTTTCAATTGATACTGAGAGAATTTTGCTGCGCTATCATAAGCTTTACACGCTAAAACAATGGCTTGATCTGCAAGTTCATCCCCTTTAATAAACGGGTATGCAGCAATGCTATATAAGTTTGCTGCGCGTAGCCATGCATCACAGGCTTCTTGACCTTTTTCAAATTCTAACGCTTTTTGTTGCCACTTCATGGCTTGGTGGGACCATTCAAAGCACCAATTTCCACGGCGATTGCCAATCACAGTATCGAGCCACTCTTCTCGGCTACGTTTAGCATCCGAGATAGCAATACGGCTTAAGACTTCTTCAATTTCAATGGCATCAATACCACGCCAGATCCACATCAAGCGATTAAGCATGCGATACCAATGATTATGCTGAGAACCACTTAATACACTGTGGTTTTGTAATTGCGACAGAGTATGGGAGGAATAAGAAACCAAAGTCGATGTTTCAACTTGCCTAACGCGAGGTTTAAACAGTTTTTCGGATAAATTTTGCTGAGTCATGTGGATTCCCTACTTTTACCAATTAAATCTGTCACAT
>NZ_JAMPSW010000041.1:0-34496 GCF_028484855.1 Providencia sp. PROV033
GAACAATAAAATACAAAGCTTTAGAATGCTATTTTTCTTTAAATTATGTAATGCAAAACGCATTTAACTTATCTCATTAAGTAATTATCTTTTATTATCATAACGTTAATGAAAAGGCGCTGCAATGGTAAAAAAAAGACAATCACATATAGCGAAAAATAATGTGCGAATCGCTTACTTATTTGTATTTTCTGTGTTTTTATTTTTCATTAATGCATCCATATTTTCTTTTTGGAAAGAGGTGATCGCGCTATTAGGTGATAAATTAATAACGTTGACTCCAGCCTTCTCAAGGAAGTGCGATGCGGAATGAAAGGCATTTTGGATGGTGATGAAATGGTGATCTAACGATGTTGGAAGCATATTTGAACGATTTTCATAAAACCGAGGTTTATCGAAATTATTCATATCTAAGCCGACAAAATACAGTTGTTTATAACCCAGAGAATACCCGACTTGTAATGCAGGATACGCTACAGTGCCATAATCAAAAACGAGTTCATTTATGTTAGATGAAAAACCATAGCTATTAAACCAATAGTGATGATCGGATATGTAATCTTCATTAATTACTTTTTTCTCATCCATAAATAAATAACCTATACCATCAGTAACTAAGTCTAATATCTTAAATGAGCATTTTATTTCAGATAAATCAATGAATTTTAGTATTTCATATAGTGATAAGTAATTGCAAAATAACGTTATTTCATCATTGCTAACAATTTTTCGTACTAAGTCGACTCTTTTTTTAATAAATGATTGGTCAATGATACAGTAAAATCGAAATTTAATTTCTGAGAGTGAGATTGCGCCATTTACACCGAGAAAGTCGTACTGTTCTGGGTCAAAGAGGTTCTTAGGTATCTCATTCACTGATGGACCTGTAGCCACAATAATCAAAGTTTTGTGTTTCTTTGAGTGGATCGGAGATGTGTTTATTTTTAATTTTTCATTTTTATACGTAACTTCCACTATTTCATCATTTTGATTTCTAGAAACATTAAATAAATACCAAAAATTTTTAGTATGGTGAAACTTTTTATTGCGAAACAGCCGATAAAGTGTTTTTAAAAACCATGTTTTAAGCTTGTTTTCTGACATGGGAGTGCTCATTTTTAACGAAAATATTAATGCTTGTAGTAGTACAAATTTTATTCTCAAGGATAGCAAATTATTGAATAAAATTTACGATAAAAAATGCGGTTCAACAATATTTCTCATCATCAATTTTAGTGTGATGGGTTGTACCCAAAGCGTGATGTAATGATGGTTTTTTCTTGTCCATCATTTATCTTACTTTTTGATTTTCAATCAATTTACTTGACGAAATTTAAATAAATATTAATCACGGTACTCTCAATAAAGCGGTTCGAACGACGATGACGAAAGCATAACGAATTTATCATTTAGTGGATAAGTGCTACGTTGCTTTTTATGAGAAAGATAAGACCCAATTAGCTCAGATAATGAAAAGTGTGGATGGTAAGATAGGAGCAGTCTTTTGAATGCGGATATATCAACGTATTGTGCTTTGGGGCATCCGTAGTTTTTGAAAGTGATTAAACTGAGTCGGGGGTATTGTAATGTTAAAAGTGATTGCTGAAGATTTTATCAAACCAGAAGCGATAGAGATTGTTCTGCCACTCTATAAAGAACTTGTAGAAGCAACCAAAAAAGAACCTTTATGTATTGCCTATGACCTTTATATTGATGAAAAGGACCCTGGACATTTTGTGTTTATTGAAGAGTGGCCGAATCAAGCGGCATTAGATGCGCATTGTGCATCGGAACATTTTCAACGATTAGTTCCAATGATTAATCGTCATCAAAAAGCAGAGCCTCGATTTATTCTGATGGATGCTGCATTTTAAAATAAAACCGGCATTGGATATTTAATCTAGATTCCTTGCTTACATCCCTCTAACGAGCTGATTAATGATGACTAGTAGGGGGTTATATCCAATTTTGAAACATAAAGTATGACAGGGTGAATACAAAGATCGTCATGAGATGTTGTAGAACTTTTAAGAATAAAAGAAAACGCCTGACTTGATTCATTGATATGAGCCCAAATAAAAATAATCTAAGTTATAAACGTATATTCAGCGTAGCAAGGAAATAAAATTTCGCTGAAAAATATTAGATAAGTGGTGAAAAAATTCAAATTACGTATAAATGCTTATGCCGAGATATCTTTGATTTGAAAAGCCATCTTTAAAAGATTAAAGATGGCTTATTCTGGCATAATAAACAGAACTAAAAATCTAACCCCTAATCAGAAACTGTCCTCATATTCACGGGCTTTTTTCTCATCATAATTATGTTCCCATTTTGCGATGACTAATGCAGCTAACGCATTACCAACCACGTTTAGCGCGGTTCTTGCCATATCAAGAATACGGTCAACACCGGCAATAAAGGCTAAGCCTTCTAATGGGATACCCACAGAACCTAAGGTTGCTAGCAACACCACGAATGAAACACCAGGCACTCCAGCAATTCCTTTTGATGTGATCATGAGAGTGAACACTAAAATTAATTCTTGTCCTAATGACAGCTCGATTCCATATAACTGAGCAATGAAAATTGCGGCGATACTTTGGTAAAGAGTTGAGCCATCTAAGTTAAATGAATAGCCAATTGGGATCACGAAACTGGTGACAGATTTTGGTGCACCATATTTCTCCATTTTATCCATAATGCGCGGCAGTACAGTTTCTGAACTGGCTGTTGAATAGGCGAGCAGCAGCTCATCCTTTAATATTCTCATCAGAGTAAAAATATTAATTTTGCAATAGCGTGCAACAATTCCGAGTACGACAACTGCGAAGAAAATAATGGCACAGTGAACCAAAATAACGAGTTTCAGCAGTGGGACGAGTGAGGTGAAACCAAAATTGGCAACAGTGACAGAAATCAAGGCAAATACACCGATTGGCGCATACAGCATGATCATATTGGTCACACGGAACATGGTCTCAGAGAAAGTTTGCAGAACATCTAACAGAGGTTGTTTTTTGGCTACAGGAAGGGAAGATAATCCCAAACCAAATAACACAGCAAAGAAAATAACAGGAAGCATATCGCCGCTAGCCATAGCAGCAAAAATATTGCTCGGTACCAAAGAGAGCAGGGTATTCACGATCCCTGAAGGATGACTAGCAACCTCTTGGGTCGTTTTTTGATACTGAGAAATATCCACTTGAGTAAGTTGAGACATATCAATGCCCACACCGGGTTGGAATATATTCGCAAACGAAATTCCGACAATGATGGCAATGGTGGTAATGATCTCAAAATAGAGAATAGTTTTGAAGCCGAGTGTACCTAATTGCTTTGTATTTCCAACGCCTGCAATCCCGACAATCAGGGTTGAAATGACGATAGGTACAACAATCATTTTGATTAACTGGATGAAAATTTTACCTGCGGGGGAAAGCACATTCAGGATCAACCAATCTTTGTACTCTACGCTTTCATGCAATAAAGCACCGAGGATAACCCCCAAAATGAGGGCGACTAGAATCTGCCAGCCTAAACCAAATTTAAACGGTTTTTTTTGAACGATGTTGTTTAATGTCATAAATAATTCTCGTTTATATTAATAATATTTAACATTGTATTTTTATTATGCTCAGTTTTATAACTAATATTCGGAAAAACCACAATCGTTTATTCGAGAAAGTAGAGTTATTTACAATAGTTACTTATAACAAAATGTAAATTAAGTTGCTGAAATCAACTATTTTGTTAATCAATGTTTCAGGTTGTTCCATTAATGTAATTAAATCGATAATAAAAAGTGATAAGCTAAATCTATAAAAATTGTTAAATACAACTTGTGTAAGTTTGATTTTTTATGGCGTGATTAATTCTGCGAATGTTTATACGGTATTATTTGAATGGAGATAGGATTACAAATAGAGGGATGGCATAGGAGAATGCCATAGGAAAAATACACTCATCACCGCATTCACGATTTACAATATTGAGTGGCTGCGTTTATAGGCTGCGAGTAAGGTGCGCTCAGAGACATCGAGGTAATTTAATAGCGTAGAGGCTGCATCTTGATTTCGACCTGCATCCAATAACTCTAAAATAGCTTGGTTTTTATCAATATAGGGTGCATACAGCAACTTTGCATCATTCAAATGACCAAAAGCTAAACGCAATTCTGCCGCAATATTATGGTACAGCTTAATCAGCCTTTCGCTGTCTGAAAGTTCCACAATCGCCGTATGGAATTTCATATTAGCGGTTCCCACTCCAACCCAATTTTCTGTTTTTTCGTGTTCTCGGGCTTCAGCCACCGCGTGTTTCATTTTTTGGACCGCAGGATGGAGCGCGTAAGCATGGGTCAATGAATCACATTCAATCAGCCTGCGCACTTGGTAAATATCAATAATTGCAGCCATATCAGGGACGGAAACATAAACGCCTTTGTTAGGCGCATAGGTGAGCAGACCTTCTTGGGTTAATACACGGAACACTTCTCTGAGAGTATTGCGGGAAATATCCAATTCTTCACTCAATGCGGCTTCCGATAATCGCTGCCCTGGCGTTAGCTCACCCACGGTAATTTTTTGGCGAATAGTTTCTGCAATGGTGACTGACAAGGTTTGCGCGACGGACGGTTTTTTCATAAAAAGGCGAGCCTAGTTGAAGAAAAATGAGATAAAAAATTCAGTGAAATTGCTATTCGAGCGCTATCTTCACATATTCGTTGTAGGGCAGCAAGACTCCTTTCTGCACTTAATTAGGGCATTTTCATATAAAGAGCACTAGATTGGTGCTTTTGCATGTTTCCTATCCCATCTTGAATGTTACAAATAAGAATCAAATGTTAAAAAAGTGATCGAGATTTGATTTTTGACTCATCAGAAACGATTTTAATTGCTTAATTATTCATCGCTCCGTATTAATTGTTCAACAATCCACACTCAATAAATTAACAATTCTTCCTATTGATAGAACAATGGCACGAAAATTGCCTTTATAACTCAGCACAACATCAACAAATACAAATAACATCAAAATACAGATAACAACAAAACCACAGAGGGGTATGCATATGGCAGCTCAGGAAAATATCTCAACAGCAGAATATGTGAAAAAGCGTCGTTCCTCGCTTATCGGCGCGATTTTCTTAATGGCAACATCCGCGATTGGTCCCGGATTTATCACTCAAACTGCGACCTTTACGGTCACCTTAGGGGCCGCATTCGCGTTTGGTATTTTGGCCTCTATTGTGATTGATTTCGTTGTCCAACAAAATATTTGGCGAGTCGTCACACTCACAAAAATGCATTCGTCTGAAATCGCGAATGCCACCATTCCGGGCAGCGGCTATTTGTTGGCGGTACTCGTTATTTTTGGTGGATTGATATTTAACATCGGAAATATTGCAGGGGCAGGGTTGGGCCTGAATGCACTTGTTGGATTAGATCCGAAATGGGGCGGTTTACTCAGCGCCTTATTAGCGATCTATATTTTCTCATCGCGTAAAGCCAGCACATTTATTGATAGATTAATCATTGTGTTAGGGTTGGTGATGATTGGCTTGACGTTATTTGTCATGATTGCGTCTAACCCGCCAATTGGTGAAGCACTACGCCAGAGCGTGCTGCCGGATACGGTGGATTTTGCCATGATCACCACTATTGTTGGCGGTACCGTGGGAGGCTACATCTGTTATGCAGGGGCGCACCGTTTACTGGATAAAGGCGAAGTTGGTGTTGAGAACATCAAAGCCGTTTCCTGTGCGGCAACCAAAG
Source organism: Providencia sp. PROV033 (assembly GCF_028484855.1). Taxonomy (NCBI): domain Bacteria; kingdom Pseudomonadati; phylum Pseudomonadota; class Gammaproteobacteria; order Enterobacterales; family Morganellaceae; genus Providencia; species Providencia sp. PROV033. Next base: position 5,778 of record NZ_JAMPSW010000041.1, read on the forward strand.
GGATTATTGTGGTTGGGTTAATGCGTTACATCCTGTTTTTAGCCATTTTAGGTGTCGTTGCCAGTGGGGTGACGATTGATATTTCTGGAAAAGCAGCTAACCCAGCCTCACAAGCTTTCCAAGCGGCAGCGGGTAACTACGGTTTACGTATCTTTGGTTTAATCTTATGGGCGGCCGCATTGACCAGTGTGATTGGTGCAGCCTATACCTCTATGAGTTTCTTAAAAGCGTTTAAGTCTTCCATTACAGAAAGACAACGCAATATTGCCACTATCTTATTTATCGCGGTTTCACTCGCTGTTTATCTTTTAATGGGAACTGCGCCAGCAGCACTGTTAGTTTTTGCGGGTGGCTTTAACGGTCTTATTTTACCGATTGGTTTAACGTTGTTTGTTTACATTGGCTGGAAACGCGCTGATTTAATGGACGGTTATCACTACCCACGTTGGTTATTGTGGTCAGGTGTTGTGACCTGTGCTCTCACTTGGTACATGGGTGCGATGTCTGTAACTGCCATTTTCAACTACTTAAAATAAGACGTTATCAGGGAGTGAGGGACAATAATGAACAAAAAAATCGACCTAAATAGCGACCTTGGTGAAAGTTTCGGTCAATGGCAGATGGGCAATGATGAGGCAATACTGGGTCTTGTCAGCAGCGCTAACATTGCTTGTGGATTTCACGCGGGTTCTCCAGATGGGATTTTAAAAACCTTAATTGCCGCGAAAAAACACGGTGTCACGGTGGGCGCTCATGTGGGGTATCCGGATTTAGTCGGATTTGGTCGCCGCAATATGGATATTGCATCTAACGAATTAACCGCAGATGTGATTTATCAAATTGGTGCATTACAGGGGCTCGCCAAAGCGGCGGGCACTGAGGTGCAGTATGTCAAACCTCACGGTGCGCTGTATAACACGATTGCTCATGATAAGCGCCAAGCTATGGCAGTCATTGAAGGGATCCTCGCAATTGATAGCCATTTAACCTTGGTTGCTTTGGCAGGGGCTCCGCTTATCAGCTGGGCGCAGGAAGCAGGCCTCAATGTGGTGGCTGAAGCGTTTGCAGATAGAGCTTACAACAGTGATGGCACGTTGGTTTCAAGAAAGCTTGCTGGCGCCGTTCTACATGATCCTGAATTGGTCGCAAAACGGATGTTGCAGTTGGTCAATGATGGCGGAGTTATCGCCATTGATGGTCAATTTACGCCGATTAACGCGGGTTCCATTTGTGTGCATGGTGACAGTCCAGGGGCGCTCGAGATGGCGGCGAAAGTTCGGGAAATATTTGAGCAACAAGGCATCAACATCTGCGGGTTTGCTGGGGCGAGGGGCTAAATATGACAACATTAATGAAAACCTCGAAAGAGGCGATTCAAGCGGCAAAAGCCGCTCGAGAGTCCATTCGTCAGGGATATGACAAACCGACGGCGGGCATGGCGCCGGGAATGACGCAAGCCAACATGATTGCACTACCTCGAGACTGGGCGTTTGATTTTCTACTCTATGCTCAGCGAAATCCCAAAAGTTGTCCTGTTTTGGATGTGTGTGAATCCGGTCGCTGGCAAACCGTATTAGCCGACGATGCGGATTTACGTACCGACATTCCGCGTTATCGCGTTTGGGAACAGGGCAAGTTGGTGGATGAAATTACCGATGCAACGGCAATTTATCAGCAACATCCTGACTTAGTGACTTTTTTGATTGGGTGCAGCTTTACCTTTGAAACACCGATGATCGAAGCAGGTATCGATATTCGTCATATTACGGATGGTTCTAATGTCCCGATGTATAAAACAAACCAATTATGCAGACCCGCAGGGCGTTTACAGGGGGAGCTGGTGGTTTCAATGCGCCCAATTCCTGCGGATCGCGTTGCGGATGCGGTGACCATTTCAGGGCGTTTTCCTGCGGTACATGGGGCTCCTGTACATATTGGAGCACCGGAATTGCTAGGCATTAAGGACATTATGCGTCCAGATTTTGGGGATGCGGTGCGTATTGAGGCGGGGGAAATTCCCGTATTTTGGGCATGTGGCGTGACTCCCCAAGCCGCAGTGATGAAATCAGGGGTGCCTTTCGCATTAAGTCATGCTCCGGGGTATATGTTCATCACGGATATTCCTGACAATGCTTATCACGTATAGAGGTGCTAATGCGTTTTCTACCTGTTAATTTAAGCGCCTTTATGGTTGAGCTGCAAAGCCTTGAACAGACCATGGCACTGACCGATTCATTAACTCGTCAGCCAATTAAAGGCATTGAGGAAATTACCCCAGCAGCACGTACGGTATTAGTGCGCTATAACCCCGCGCGCGAAAATATCACTGCCATAGTTCAGCAAATCTCTCAGCGTAATATTGAGTGTATAGCGTCTCAAGCAGGGAAATTGGTCACTATTCCTGTGCATTATACGGGAGAGGATTTACCCGAAGTTGCTGAGTACTTGGGGATCACCATTGAGGAAGTGATCCGTCGCCATACGGAAAGCGAATATCTCGTTGCATTCAGCGGTTTTGCTCCAGGTTTTGGTTATATGGTTTCGACGCAAGCACAACTGCATGTGCCGCGTCGTCAATCTCCTCGTGTGCGTATTCCCGCGGGGTCGGTAGCATTGGCGGGGGAATTCAGCAGTGTTTATCCGCAGGCAAGCCCAGGGGGCTGGCAGCTGATTGGTAGAACAGATTTGGCTGTGTGGGATATCAATCGTTCTGAGCCTGCCCTTTTACAAGCGGGTTATCGAGTGAATTTTATCGATCAAAGTAAGCATGCAGTGAGTTATAGCTTACCTGAGCAGCCTCAAATCAAACCGAGAGAAAATACGCAGACTTATGATCTCACGGTGCTTGCCACAGGGTTACAGACATTGTTTCAAGATCGTGGGCGCATTGGGCAATCAGCGTTAGGTATTTCGGAATCAGGCGCGATGGATAAGTCGGCGTTATACAGTGCCAATCGACTTGTTGGAAACGATACGCAATCGACAGTGCTTGAGGTCACCCAAGGCGGATTAAAAGTGCGAGCGAATAGCGATGTGCTTGTCGGCATCACGGGCGCAGAATGTCCAATCACGGTGACAACCGAAGAAGGACACGTTTATGTCTCGGCAACGTATTGTCCTATTCACCTTGCTAAAGGGGATGTAATTCAATTAGGCGCTCCTACTAAAGGTGTTCGGAGTTATTTTTCAGTGCGCGGCGGTTTCGCTGTTACACCAGTTTTAGAAAGCTGCTCATTTGATACGTTAGCGCAAGTCGGGCCGGCGCCCATCATGGTTGGGCAATCTCTCTCGATTCATCAAAAAAATAATCATCGCGCGATATCTCTTACGGAAACACCCGCGTTTGAATATCCCACTGCAGATGATGAGGTTGTACTCGACGTTATCATGGGACCAAGAACCGACTGGTTTACGGAGCAGGCAGCGGCATTATTGCGTCAACAAGTTTGGCAGGTGACTGCAGCTTCGAATCGCATTGGATTACGCCTTATGGGGGAAACGCCATTAAGCCGTCAACAATTGCAAGAGTTACCAAGCGAAGGCACTTGCATTGGCGCTATCCAAGTTCCCGCCAACGGACAGCCAGTTTTATTTTTAAATGACCATCCACTCACTGGGGGATATCCGGTGATTGGCTCAGTGTGTGACTATCATTTGGATTTAGCTGGGCAAATTCCAGTGAACGGCAAAATCCGCTTTAATCCATTACGTGAATTTTATCAACTTGAAGGGAGTCATGAAGCTTATGAATACCAACAATAAAAAAAACCAACATAAGGTATTGATTGCCAATCGTGGCGAGATAGCGGTGCGTATTATTCGCGCGTGCCGTGATTACGGGTTTACATCTGTCGCGGTGTATGCCGATAGCGACATTGATGCATTGCATGTCAGCATGGCCGATGAAGCCTATGGGCTGGGGGGAAATTCACCCGCTCAGAGCTACTTAAATATTGAAAAACTGATTGAGGTTGCGAAAAAATCAGGGGCTACAATGGTGCACCCGGGGTATGGTTTTCTGTCTGAGCGGGCTGAGTTTGCCCGCGCAGTGCAGAACGCGGGTCTCATTTGGATTGGTCCAAGCCCTGAAAGTATCGATATTTTGGGGGATAAGGTCCAAGCTCGCCATATTGCTTTACAGGTTGGCGCACCGTTAGTTGTTGGGACTCCGGACCCCGTTGAGACCGCCCAAGAAGTGGTGCAATTTGCGGATCAGCATGGATTACCGATTGCCATTAAAGCCGCCTTTGGCGGTGGTGGGCGTGGGTTAAAAGTCGCATGGCACATGCATGAAGTTGAAGAGTTATACCACTCAGCGGTGCGCGAAGCGACGGCTGCATTTGGTCGTGGTGAATGTTTTATTGAGCAATTTTTGCACAATCCTCGTCATATTGAAGCGCAAGTTATTGCAGACACTCACGGCAATGTAGTGGTGGTGGGAACTCGAGATTGCTCGTTACAACGTCGGAACCAAAAGCTGGTGGAGGAGTCTCCTGCACCGTTTTTATCCCGCGATATCGAACAACAAATTATCCGCGCTTCAACAGACATTTGTCAAAAAGCCGGGTATGTGGGCGCTGGAACGGTGGAATTCTTATTAAGCCAAGAAGGGATGCTGTCATTTTTAGAAGTCAACACGCGTTTACAAGTTGAGCATCCGGTTACGGAAGAGACCGCTGGCATTGATTTGGTGGTTGAACAATTACGTATTGCCGAAGGTTTGCCGTTGAGTATCCAAGAAACACCGAAACCGCGAGGGCATGCTTTTGAGTTTCGTATCAACGCAGAAGATGCAGGTAACGGTTTCTTACCGACCCCGGGTACTCTGTTACGATTTGATGCGCCATCAGGACCGGGTATCCGTGTTGACAGTGGTGTTGCCGCAGGTAAAACCATTCCCGGTACTTTTGACTCTTTAATGGCTAAATTAATCGTCGTTGGGCAAACCCGTGAACAGGCTATTTCACGTGCCCGCCGTGCATTAGCAGAATTTAAGATAGAAGGCGTTGCCTCGGTGTTGCCTTTCCATCGTGCGGTTATGGAACAAGCTGATTTTTGCGAACAATTTAACGTGCATACGCGTTGGATTGAAACAGAGTTTAGCGTAGCTATCCCACCGGCGAAACGCCAGCTACCTCAATCTGAGCAGGAATTAACTCGAACATTTATAGAGATTGATGGAAAACGGTGTGAATTGGGGTTACCCGCACAACTGTTTGCAGGAATGGCAGTGAATCAAAACGCTACCTATCAAACATTACACGCTATTGAAAGCAACCCAAACCATGTGAATGCACCTATTTCGGGGGTATTGTTCAATTGGTTAGTTCCTCAAGGAAATAAGGTGACAGAAGGTGATGTGATTGGTGTGATGGAAGCCATGAAGATGGAAGTTCAAGTGGTCGCTCATCGTTCAGGACAGCTAAAATATGCAGCTAATCAAGGGGATTTTATCAACGCAGAGAGTAAAATTGCGGAGATTAATTAGTCAGTAACGGTAGGTGGCAAAAGCCACCTTAACCTCAGCGTGGCTTACGTTCCGGTAAGCCTCGCAGTGGTGGATTTGGTGCGGGGATCACGCTTTTTTCTTCTTTCGCAATTTCATCGCTATCGCGGTAGACCTCACCACACAAGAAAAACAAATTAGGGCGCTTAGCCTCTAAATAAGATTTTCGGCTCATGCATTGTTCTTGGGTAAAAATGGTTTCGGTCACAGGTAATGCATCACATGAATCAGAGCCACAAGGACTGACCCACAAAGCCCAACCAATAAGTACCATATGTCCTGCCATTTATCTTGCCTTCCCACACAATGAAGTACACCCAAGATGCAAAATCAACACGTTCTACATGAAAGAACGTTCGTTTTGTCTACAAAATATAAGTCAAATTCTAACATTGGATTAGATAAATGTATGTATTCATACGATAGATAAATTTAAATTCACATTAAACAACAAACAATGATTATGAAGAGAAGTTTAAAGCCATCAAAAAAAGAATATTCATCTTAGCCGTGGGAAAATGAGAAAAAAGCGCGGGATGTGAGGGTTATTTTTGGGCTAGCTCGCAAATAACAAAATTTTTATCTGCAAATTTATGTTTTCAGATCTCCATCCTGTCAATTTTTACGATTTTTATCTACGATGAACCAGACAACGTAATAATAATCGCAAGAATAATATAAATAGGTAACTTATGAATGCCATGGAAGAAGTGCTTTCATTTTGGTTCGAAGAATCGACCCCAAAACAGTGGTTTGAGAAAAACGAGAAATTCGATTTAACTATCGCAAAGCGGTTTACTGCGCTCAGTGAACAGGCGGCGAAAGGGGAACTGGCTTATTGGCGCGTGTCTATTCGTGGGCGCTTAGCGGAAATTATTATTCTTGACCAATTTTCGCGTAATTTATGGCGTGATACCCCAAGGGCATTTGCCCAAGACCCGATGGCGCTTGCATTAGCTCAAGAGGCGATTAAGCAGCCAGATTATCACCTGCTGACGTTAACCCAGCGAAAATTTATTCTTATGCCGTTTATGCATTCAGAATCGAGCTTTATCCACCTACAAGCCGTCGAGTTATTCCGCATGCTGGGTGATGATAATACCTTGGATTATGAAATGCGGCATAAGGCGATTATCGATAAATTTGGGCGTTATCCACATCGTAATGAGATACTTGGTCGTCCTTCAACAGCGGAAGAGATTGCTTTTTTACAACAGCCAAACTCATCATTCTAATTTTCTTTACTATCAATGAGTTTGCTATTAATTAAGCAAACTCATTTGATGACGACGACGCCCGAATACTGCGTGTATTAACGAAAGAGCTCTGCGGCTGCTGGGTGTAAGCCCAACTGTATCTGTAAGCGAGTTAAATACGCCTCGGCAATTCTTGCCAGTTGAGGGTAAAAGTCATGCTCGGTTTGGGTTTGTTGGACCAACGTTAAATAGCGCCCCGCCCAAGGTAATAAATGTTGCTCTAATAATTCCACTATCGCATCATCTTGCCCTTGTTCCGCAAGGGCTGAAATTGCCATTAACATCAGTCCAAATTGATCTTCCGGTTCCCGCAGCCCGGTATCGGTCACTAAACCATGAGCCATTAAAAATTGACGGTAGGCACGGGTGGAATCACCCATAACGGTATTGTCATGAGACAGATAAACTGATCCCCAAGGTGGTGCTGGCATCGCGCCTTGACCTTCAAAAAGAATCGAAAAGTCGTAGGTGAGATAGGTGGCTGGAATGGTGCTTAATGCTTCACAAATCGCTGTGAGTTGTTCCGGCTCATCCCACGAATCAAGAGCAGGGATCTCTCTTAATACAGGCTGTAAAGTCTGGAACGTAGGTGTTTCAGGGGAGTAGTAAAACATGGCCCCTAAAATACGAAAAAGAGTGGTATCGATAGTGTGCATGGTGTACCTGTAAACAATGCTCTATTGAAAACAAAGAGCCTGAATTCAGGCTCTTAAGTTATTAATGATAATCTGGGGTTATAGCACCTTACATGGTGATTTGCCACAGGTTATAAAAGGCAATACGACCAGAAAGTTCTGCAAGTAAGACGGCAGCAGCACAGGTCAGTAATGGCACTTTCGGTGAACACTGTTTAATCGCAAATCCAACAAATGCGGCTAATGCAATGGCCAGTACAATGACTTGGAAGCCCCAAAAACCCGTTTGTTCAGCACTTAACGCTGGAGCCGTTTCCCCTAGAAATGCTTGGTAGCTTGCACGGCTGGCAAAGATAGCAAAGGTTCCCACTAAGAAAGAGGTCAGCCCTAAGCCTCGAGCTCCAATCGCCATTGCCAATGCGCCACCACCAACAAACAGAGTGGTCCACATTTGCAGTGTAGTAAATTGGGTATCCCAATTGGCAATGGTTGCAATGTTATACACCTGCGGAATTGACCACACGAACGCTAAACCAGAAATTACTGCCACAATGTTTGATAGCTCACGCAGTGCCGCTTGTTTGACAAAGTGAGTGAAAAACAGTGTTGCAGCCGCACAACCAACAAAGACACCACTTAAGAAAGCTTCATTGCTCATTGGCGAACGACCGACGCCTAACAACATATTGAAGAAACGTAGTGGTTGACCAACGTGCAATGCACCAATACCCAAACCAATCATAACAATGATAAATCCAATAATATTGGCAGTTTTCAGTTGGTTATCATCGATTGAACCCATTTTTTTCGCAATATACGCTAACAGAAATAAACCTGCTGCGGATTGCCCTAAAACGGTAAAGAAAACCAGTGGTAACTCATGCATATTAGACCTCCGCAGGGTTTTTCAATTCGCCACTTTTATCACCAGATGGCTTCGCATCTTTGTGTGGCTTGATGACGATATTCGGGTTAGTCAGGCTTGGAGCTGGCATAGGTGCAATACCACATTCGCTACCATGTAACTCGCGTAAAACTGTAATGTCATCGAAGTCTAAAGCACGCTGCGGGCAAGACTCTACACAAACAGGTTTCATTCCTTTGGCGACACGCTCATAACAGCCGTCGCATTTGCTCATCAATTTTTTCTTTTCGTCAAACTGTGGTGCACCGTATGGGCAGCGCAGTTCACAATATCGACAACCTACACAGATAGATTGGTCAACAACCACTAAACCATCTTCAGCACGTTTGTGCATAGCACCTGTTGGGCAGCCCTCTACACAGGTTGGATTGGAGCAGTGATTACAAGATATAGACAAATAGTAGCTATAGACGTTTTGTTGCCAAATACCATCTTGTTTCTGCCAGCTACCTCCCCCAAATTCGTACACTCGACGGAATTTAGGACCTAAATCTAAATCTTTTTCATCCTTACAGCTGACCTGACAAGTTTTACAGCCAGTGCATTTTGTGGAGTCAAAATAAAAGCCATACTGTTTCATCAATTAACTCCTTAAGCGCGTTTGACTTCAACAAGGTTAGTATGTTGTGGTGTGCCTTTCGCCAGTGGAGAAGGAACATGGGAGGTTAGGGTGTTGATACAACCACCAACATCTAAACCTTCGGTATTCAATGTGCGCCATGCACCTTGAGGAACCGCAATCACACCGGGTAAGACGCGCTCAGTCACTTTGACTTTAATCTGAATACGCCCACGATCATTGAAAATTTCAGCTAAATCGCCGTTTTTCAAGCCGCGTTCTTGTGCATCAATTGGGTTGAGCCAGAATTGATGTGGAATGGCTTCGCGTAGCATAGCCACATTGTAATAGGTTGAGTGGACATGCCCTTTGTCATGGAAACCGGTCATTAATAATGAGTGTTTCTTCTGCGCAGCTTGAGCCTCAACGCCTTCTCTATTCACACAATATTCAGGAATCGCTGGAATACGCTGACCTTCTGGTAATTCCCAGTTTTTCACACGTTCAGCTAGTTTTTCGGAGTAAATTTCAATTTTTCCAGATGGTGTTTTCAGTGGGTTATTCACTGGGTCATCACGGAAGTTTTTCAGTGCAATGTTTTCGGCACTATTAAGGAATTTACGATCAATAATTCCCGCACCATCAGTTTCACTAAATTCTGGCAGATGAGGCATTTTTTCGCGAGTTTTGTTGTAGCAAAACTCAATCCATTCTTCGTAAGTACGTCCTTCAGTGAATTGGTCTTTAACGCCCATTTTCTCGGCGATTTCGACTAATACATCGTAGTTTGGACGGTTTTCCCACAGTGGTTCAATGGCATTTTGTAGGCGAACCAGATAGTGGTAAGCCCCACTCGCGTAGGAGTTATTGATTAAATCGTTAGTTTCGACAGTGGTCACATCAGGTAAGAGTAAATCAGCATATTTTGCCGATGGGGTATCATGGTTATCCCAAACAAGAATAAACTCACATTTAGATTCGTCGGACAGAATTTCATGGGTTTTATTCAGGTCACCATGTTGGTTACCAATGACGTTACTGGAATAACACCACATAAATTTGATGTCATTATTCAGTTTATCAACGCCTTTAATTCCGGCATTTTCCGCCGTTAACTCTTTTCCGCGAATAATCGCTTCAGACCACATGTAGGTTGGGATCAGGGCTTTTACTGGATTTGGTAAACCGAATCCAGCGACAGGGTAAGCATAACTGTTTCCCCATAAACCAGTGTTAGTACCGGAACGTCCAATATTACCAGACATAATTGGCAGCATCATGATTGAACGACACGCTTGCTCACCATTTTCAGTACGTTGTAAACCCCAACCTTGAGAAATCCACGCATGTTGAGCGTTACCAATTTCACGGGCTAACTGAATAATGCGAGAAACAGAGATACCCGTTAATTTACTTGCCCACTCAGGGGTTTTGGCAATGCCATCTGGACCATGACCTAAAATATAATCTTTGTACGAAGCATTACGTGGCGCCGAAGCAGGTAGGGTTGATTCATCCCAGCCCACACAATAATTTTTCAGGAACTCTTCGTCAGTTAAACCTTCTTGGATCATCACATAACCCAGTGCTGCCACTAATGCGGCATCAGTACCTGGATAAATAGGGATCCACTCAGCACCCAGTGTCGTGACGCTGTCGGTACGACGTGGGTCGATGATAATGACTTTCGCTTTACTCTTATCTAGTGCATTCAAGGTTTCATAAAACTGACCGCCACCGGACATACGGGTTTCAGCCAAGTTGTGGCCAAACATGACAACAAGATCAGAGTTTTGAATTTCAGATAAATAAGACTCTTCGACACTACCGTACACATAAGGGGTAATTTCCATTAATTGTGCGTAGGAGTAAGTGCCGTAGTCGCCTAAAAACCCGCCAGTTAAACTGAGCAGGCGTTTGCAGGCAGCACGACCGTGTAAATTGGCGCCCGTTGAACCGGAACCATATTGATAGTAAATCGCATCGCTACCGTATTTATCGATGGTGTATTTCAGTTTTTCAGCAATGATGGTGGTCGCCTCATCCCAGCTGATTTTTTTGAATTTACCTTCGCCACGTTTACCTACACGCACCATTGGGTATTTTAAGCGGTCTGGATTATACGTTTTCCAGCGAACAGAACGACCCCGTAAACAAGGGCGAATTTGGTGTTCTCCCAGTGTTGAATCGTCATACATGGTTTCATTGGATATGCGGCTGATGACGCCATCTTTAACATGAACTATAAGAGGACAACGGCTCCCACAGTTCACTAAGCAAGCGCTATAGCTGATTTTTTCACTGACTTCATCTGGCATGATGGCTGGTGTTTTTGCTTGAGCAGCAAAAGGCAGAGTGATTGAGCCTGCAATAGCGGCTGCACCCGCTACGGTTGCGGAGGTCTGAAGAAACTCCCTCCTGCTCAGTTCTGCGAATTGAGTATTTGTTTTATTTTTATGCATTGACATTGCCTATATGTAAATAACGTATTAGGTATGTTCAATATGTTAGGAAAAATCTCTACTTACTAACATGATATGCATCAACAATATCCTTGAAAAAATCAGGGTAAATATTTTTATTTATATAATTTATAAGGGATTTTTTTGATGATAAGGTCCATTTTGTTTTGTTTTTATTATCAATCGTTATATTCTAAAATATATAATGATAGAGTAGGATTGGCTAGAAGTAGAGGGGTTTCCCCCTCTGGGTATGCTGACTAAGTTCACTAATCATTAAGTAGTATTTATAAGTTACCTATGATGAGTTATTTAATTGTTGAATGACTGAGGAATCGAACATCATTACCGGTAGGTGATTGATGTATGTGTAGATTGAACTGAGGAAGAATCGAAAAAATATGGTCAAAAATATCCGATTGAATACGCTCATATTCCAACCAAACCGTGGTATTTGTGAATGCGTAGATTTCAATAGGAATACCATTTGAGTCTGATTCAAGTTGACGAACCATGATGGTCATATTTTTGTGAATCTGTGGGTGCGCACGTAAATACGCCTCAACGTAAGCTCGGAATGTCCCGATATTCGTTAGACGGCGTTGGTTAAGTGGAGTCGCTTTATCTTCAGGCAATGCAGAGTTATAGACCTGAATTTCAGAGACTTTCTGATCGAGATAAGGCTCAAGCAAGTTTGCCTTTTCAAGGTTTTTTATCTCTTCAGGCTGTAAGAAATGAATGCTATTGGCATCGATACGCAGACTACGTTTAATTCTTCGTCCTCCAGATTCTGTCATCCCTTTCCAGTTTTTGAATGAATCTGAAATTAATGCATACGTTGGGATAGTTGTGACAGTATTATCCCAATTACGGACCTTAACGGTAGTGAGCCCAATATCAATGACTGCACCATCGGCCCCATATTTAGGCATTTCTAGCCAGTCACCAATGTTGACCATGTTGTTCGCAGAAAGCTGGATACCTGCAACTAACCCCATGATAGGATCTTTAAACACCAACATCATCACAGCAGTCATTGCCCCTAAACCACTGAGGATAATCAACGGAGATTTTCCGATCAGTAGTGCGATGATCATAATAGAAATTAAGACGGTAGCGATTAGTTTGATACTTTGAAAAATGCCACGCAGAGGAAGATGCGCTGTTTTCGCCGCTCTTTGTAATATGCCTAATGTGATATCTAAGATGGAATAAATGGTTAACAAGCCAAAGAGTAAACACCATGCTTGAGAGGCCACATTTAACACCATCTGTGGCGTGGAACCAGAAGATAGCCACAAGGTGGATTGTATATTGACCACAATACCCTGAATAATAAAGGCAATGCGGTTAAATAAATTGTATTGCGTGAGTTGATGTTGCCAACCAGAACCCGCTTTTAGCCCCCGTTTTTCAATGCTAGGCAGCAGTATCTTGTGGAGAAACAAGTGCAAAATAAGGGCGACAATCAGTATCAACCCAAGGACCATTAAGAGAGAGGCGAGAGTGGCATAGTCTTGATTAAACTGGCGAGCCCAGTCGAGCAGTTGCTGCTGCATAAATTCTCCTTTATTGCGTTATCCATAAATGACGCCCCAGTATAAGCAAATAGGACTTAAGTTTGGCTGAAATTACTAACATTTACATAACATTACTGTGAATGAGTTATTTCTTATTGTTGGGCTACAAGGGAAGACATATGGTTTGATGACTCTACATGGTTAGGAATTCACAATAAAATGTATCCTGATAAAAGCGCCAAAAAATCGTTTATTTTGCAGTTTTTCTTACTGCCAGCACTGATGTGTGTACCGTTATTGTCTCATGCTTCGAATCATCAAGGGGACGAAGGGAATGGTCATCACAGAGGCGGTTATTATTATGAACATGATGATCATCACCATAAGCATCATAAGCATCATAAGAAGCATAAACACAAAGGTAAAAAATATCACTGTGATACGGCAAAATACGCCAGTCGTTACGATAACTCGCTGGTGAGTATTAATATCAATTTTGGCGATGTTCGTCCCGTTGCCATCAACTATGGGCTGGTGGGATATCAAGGGCTTCCGCCTGGAATTGAAAAACAAATTCGCAGAGGTAAGCCATTACCACCGGGAATTGCTAAAAAAGCATTACCAGCCTCATTTAGCGCTTGTTTACCAAAATATTCAGGCTATGAGTGGCGGATGAGTGGAAAGGATTTGCTGCTTGTTGCGATGAAAACCGCGATAGTGGCGGAAATTATTGAAAATGTTTTTGAATAAAAAAACGGCCTTAAAAAAGGCCGTTAGCAAAAAATTTGCAAATACTTGAATGAGGTAAATGAAAGGTTTGATTGACTATGGTTTAAAGCAAATTACATAAAACGTTTAGACAGTAATTCAACAACTTCTTGCAGGTTAACGAAAAATTCTTTGATGCTTTTCATGTTCGCTCCGAATATTAATGTGTGATCTTGATCACGTAGGAGCATTCTAGTTTTTTATTGATCAAAGTCAATAATCGACCAAAAGATATTTTAAATATTAAACTAATTTTTAATACGATGATTGTAAATTATTGTTTACATCCATGTTCATCAGTTTGACTATTTGGTTTGCATGAACGTTTTACTTGATGAAATCGTCGCTAAATTTGTTAAGGCTTGCATACTCTGTTCGTGTAATTCCAGCGTTGCTGCGGCACATAAATCTTCCAGTACATGGCAAAAATACCCTAAGTCATGGGCTTGTCTCACGCTACTTTGAATTGCCATCATGGAACTGACGCCGCCAAAATGAAGGTGGGTAATGCCATTGTCATACAGCCATTGGTGCAGTTTATTTCCAGCAAAAGCGGAAACACCTTTTTTAATCATGACGCGGTCATGCATGTGAACTTCTAATTCATCGACCCAGCTACATCCGTGTCCACTTAATTTCAAGGCACCGACTTGCTTTGCATGTTGAAATAACGGAGAGCCTAAAGGAATATCTTGATAATTATCGCTAAATCCGACCTTAATCCAAATTACAGGAATACGCTGGTTGCGCGCGTAGCTCGCGACTTGATTGGCTTTTTCTACTATTTTTCGTGAAGTAACTTGCGGGTAACTACTGTTGGATAATCCATTTTTGCCAACAATATCGTTAATAAGATCAATGATGATGAGTGCGTGTGACATTATCGCCCCTTTTTGCGGCTAAGTAATTTAACGTAAAAAGGGGATTGTAATATTTATTCTGGGTAAGGGATGTTAACTAAATAACATTATTTTAAATAAGGATATTATTTAAGCCCATTTATTCAATTAAGGTAAATCAATAATAAATCCAATTCCTTTATTTTCTAATCCCTCGGTCACTTTTAATGTTGCACCAATTTTTGATGCTAAATTATAGGCAATAGATAATCCTAAGCCGCTGCCTGTTTCTAATGTTCCAGGAACGCGATAAAAACGAGAAAATAGATGTTCATGACTCTCTTTTGGAATGCCGCGACCATTATCTTGAATTGTAATTGTGGCACCAAAAGGCGTGATATCTTTCAGCGTTACTTTTATTTTCGCTTTTTCAGGCGAATATTTAATCGCATTTTCAAGTAAATTAGTAAACACATTACTGAGCGCTAATTTATCGGTGTCGACATAAAAAGATTCTGGGCTCGATAATTCAACATCAATATGTTTATTGAGTGCGTACGGGATATGGGATGAAATCAAATTACTGATCAACATCGGTAAATCAACCTGTTCTTTACGTATTGAAAAATCGTCCGCTTCTAAGCGTGCAAGGTCAATTAATTGATGAGATAAGGACGCTGCACGCGTGAGTGTTTCCTTCATATCATTAATAATTTCAGCTTTCTCTTTGGGGTTATCAATATTCATTAACAGGTGTAATTGTGCAGTCACTGCCGCTATGGGGGTGCGCAGTTCATGAGCCGCATCTGCCATAAAGCGCTTTTCCCGCAAATTCGCCGCATCGACTCGTGCCATTAATTGGTTTATAGCGGAAATAATAGGTCGTGTTTCTTTATGTACGTCTTTCATCTCTATCGCCGTTAAATTTCCAGGCTGACGTGAAGAAATAACTTTGGCGACTTGTTTGATTGGACGAATACTAAAATAGGCAGTAATTAAGATAGCGATTAACATTATTCCCAGAATAAAGGCGAGGGGAATTGCGGTTTCTTCGGCGGGGTTTCCAATTAATTTTCGACGTTCAAGGTAGGATTCCGCAATGACAACTTCGAGGGAGTGGTCGTCATCCCATGCGGAAGTAAAATGCCAATCCTTATATTGATTTGTGAGTTGTTCTACGGATTTTAATGAAGGGTCAGATATTTTTTCACTATTTCGATATAACACATGTCCCTTGGGATCTCTGACGACCATGTAGGGCTTATAGCTGGTATCAATGCCGTTTTCCATCGCATCGGTATACATTTTTTGCAAAATAACGGCGAGTTTATCGAAATATTCAGGCGTGTCTGAAACCGTGCCTAATGTACGGGCGATACCTTGCGTGACAATTTGCTGTTGTTGGTTAAATTCATCATCATTGACTAAATCAGGCAGGTAAAAAAATTGCAACCAGCCGACTAACAGCAGCCATAAAAAGATGACTGCGCCAACCTGAATACCAAATGTGTAAACAAGAAAGGATTTAATCTTCACTAGATTGCGCTTCTTTTTTTAATAAATAACCAATACCGCGGATAGTAATAATTCGGTCTTTACCAATTTTGCGGCGTAAATTATGAATGTGGACTTCAAGGGAATTACTCTCCACATCGTCTAAACCAAATAAACGTTGCTCTAAATCTGTTTTTCGGACGACATTATCCGCATTTTTAATTAATTCATACAGCAGCAAATATTCTTTACCGGAAAGTAATAATAATTGACCATCTAAAGTGACTTGGTGATTTAACGGATTTAGTTGCAGATTATCTAATTGCCAAATTTCAGATGAAAAGCCAGCCATACGACGACTGATAGCTTTGACCCGAGAAATTAGCTCTGGCATTTCAAATGGTTTTGTTAAAAAGTCATCAGCACCTGAATCTAAACTCGTTACTAAGTTATCCATTTTGTTGCGAGCAGTAAGAATAATAATAGGTATTGATTCCCCTGATTGGCGCCATGCAATGAGCTCGTCTTGACCGTCTCCATCGGGTAAACCGAGGTCTAATAACATGACATCAAAATTACGAGACTGTAATTGTTGTTTAGCATCAGCCAATAATCTAACCCAGCAAGGATTAAAACCCGCTAGTTCTAGCCCTCGACATAACGCTTTTCCCAACTGAAGATCATCTTCTACCAATAAAACATTCATATTTACTCCCTCTGGTGCGGAGTATAAGCAGACTGCTTCCACCCAGCAACTCGGATATTTGTCGCCTTAAGTATCCCTTAAGGTTGGTTTAACCAAATTTTAAGGTATGAAAACGTAAAACGAATAATATAGCATCAACAACCATAACAAGAGCCTTTACCATGAAACAAGTTTATATTGAAGTGCCTCTATTTATCGTGATTATTTTTATCGCCATGGTGTTTATGGGGGAAAGTTTTAATAAGCCAAAAATGACATTTAACCATACAAAGTTAAATGAAGTTTCATTATGCACTGAGACTAAGACCTGTTTAGTGGAAGCGCGGGTGCTTGAAATAAGTAAAGCGAAGCGTAACCCTGTCACCAAGATTAAATCCTATCTTCGACAAAAACTCTATTAATGATTCTACCGGTGAGTAGATGGGGGATGGGGATATTTCAAGTACTTCGCACTATTCTAGAGTAGACAGAAAATAGTGTGAGTGGGGGGCTTGATCGTTTTTTACAATACAGAAAGTGATTCAGATTAAATCAAAAAATAACAAATTGAGAAATGGAAGAGCTATCACTGGACCTTCTTCCATTTCTTTCTGTTCAGCTAATCATCGGTATTTGTTTCCGGTAGCCAGCCGTCATCCATCCAAATTTCTTCTAAAATTTCTTCAATGCGTAATTTATCATCCGCAATTTTTGTGCCTGAAATATTAATGGCTTGCTGAGAGCTAAAGCCTACACGAGTAACCATATCAGGGTATTGTGACTGTAGCTTGCGTAGAATCTCAGATTCTAATGCCTGTAGCACTAAGCCACTTGGTTTTTGTGGTGAATTTTTATCAAATAACACTTCGATGCGTAACATAATAGCCTCTACTAAAGACTGTGTTAATATACAGTATTTTTAGATCTATATGGAGACCTTGTCAATATCCTCCATGAATATTTTTTATTCTGACTGTCGGCTAAATGTTTTTATTTCGAGGCAGTGAATCTGCCGCCTAAAAAAAGCTAGCAGAAATATTAATACATAACCCTAAAATCGCCATATTAAAGATAAATGAAATGATCGATTGCAATAATACAGCGCGACGCATAGGTGTCGAGGCAACTTCTACATCTGCGGTTTGCGAAGCGACGGCAATCGTAAATGAAAAATACATAAAATCTGAATAGCTTGGCTGGGTAATCTTATCAGGAAAAATTAACCACGGTTTTTCATTTTCATTATTGCTGTAATACAAATGAGCATAGTGCATGGTAAAGCCTGTCGGTAATAACAACCATGAGGATATCAGTGTGGAAGCCGTTAAAATGTAAGAGTAGATTTTATCGGATTTCGGGATATCACTATGCCCTCCCAAGGCAAAAAACAGCGCTAATAAACTCACACAGCAACCCGACATCAAGAAAAATATCACCATACGAGCGCTTTCATCTTCAATTTTCGTGAGCTTACGAATGTCTTTAACATTATTGCTAATAATCCGCTGGAACAGGAACAGTAAATAGCACCATGCAAATGCGTTCCAACTGATAATTAAATTAATAATCAGATTTTGTGTATTAAATAGGGCAAAGAAGGTGATAAAAGCAACAATAAGCGAGACCAAAAAGCGCGGTCGAGAATGAAATGCATGACGTAGCAGATGGGTGATACGAGCAGCATAGCGAAGCATGGGATATTCCTTGAAAAATAATCATCACGTTAATTAAAAACGAGTATATCACCGAAAAAAAATGGAGCACGAATAAGGTGCTCCATAATTTAGTGAATAAAAATAATTAATTCTATTTTTGACTTTGCTTTATCAGCGCATAGCGATTAAGTAATTGCTTAAAATGGTTGTCAATGCGCTGATATTCGGATTCAGCCACCGTTCCTTTGGCTTGAAGTTGTTCGAGTCGACGTAATTCTTCTTCTAGTGGCACACTTTGGTGGAAATGCTGGCGGGCATTGAAAATAATGGTTTTTAATTCAGACCCCGTGATATAGCTGCGAGGTTTACCATCGAGACTGTCTAAGCGCGTACTGAGATTATTTAACTCTGCCATTCCTTCAGACCATTGTTGCAATTTATCGTTAGATAACGCGTTAATTTGCATATTTTGCTGCCATTTATCGTTAAATGCGCTGACTTCTTGCCGTTCACCATATTGCTTGGTGAGGTAACCTACCATGCTAAGTCCATATTGCTGAGACCAAATCGGGGAAACTGATTCCAATTCCACAAGGTAATTATCGATCATATTGAGTTTTTCGGGCGAGAAACTACTCGGTTGGGCGGAATTGGGTTGTAATTGTTGCTCAATAATTGAGGCAATATTAGGTGTAAATTCAGGTAATTGTGGCAGTGCTTGCGCTAAAACATGGTTATTGATTTGTGGATGAAGCACATATAAGGTGCCTGCGCAAAGTGCACCGGTGAGAACAATCCCCCAAGCTAATCCCACACACAGCCCTTTACGATAAGACGGTTTGGATGAGGGAGGAGCACTGATCGTGGCATTGGCTTTTATGGATATTGGGGTTGCTGCGGTATGCGCCCGAAACGTCGATGGTGATGTTTTCGGAAGTTGTAGCGGAGTCGATGGGATAAAACCGCTATCTGGCACATCTATGCTTTCTAATTGCCTTGCCTGAGAGGCGAGTAAATTTTGTAAGCGCTCTAGCTGTGTCAGGTGCTTGAGTTCTAATGTTTGCAACTGTTGACCAATTTGGCTCAGCGTGGTTTCAGTTTGGTAAAGTGCTGGAAGGTCAGCATAAACGGGCGCGTGAGCACGTAATCCCGTCATTAATTGTTGGCTCAATGTGGCGAGAATTTCGACGCGAGCGTGAGTCTGTTGTGGCCAAAGTCCTTGCCAGTGGCGGCTCAGTAAATGTTGGAGCAAAGACAAGCCTTCGTTTAATCCCGCGATGCCATTTTGATGTTGGCGGATCAGAGTAAACCATGCGCAAGTTTGCAAATCTGCCCCATTTTGGTTGAATAAAGACAAACAAAGCCCATGGGCACGCGCCCAGTCTACATCAGGGCGGGCGGGGTGAAAGCGTTTGTTTAATTCGTCTTTCAAGGCAGCAAAATCAGCGAGTGTTCGCGGGTCGCCACCAAGGCGTAATGTATTTAAATCTGGATTCATAGTCGTCTCACGCTATCGTCGGTTTAAATCGTATCGAATTGTTTTTTTAGATGATGTACGAGAATGCGCCCATCGGGCATAAACTCTGTGCCATAACGAATCAAACCTTGTTCGTGCAACTCAACTTCAAGGGCGTAATGGAGTGCTCCAAAGCTGTTTTGCGGTAACAACACTAAAGAGAGTGATTTGATGCGGGGCTCATACTTGAGCAATGTTGCCGATAAAATGGTCATCATATTGTGAGCGGTGCCAGGAAGCCCTTGGATCATTTTACTCATATCAGGTAGTCCATAATCGGGAAGGTGTTCGATGCTACCTGCTCTGGCATTAAGAATACGGCGAATATTGTCCATCACTGACACCATCACTTGGTCATGTTCAGGGATAGCATCGATATCCAATCCTCCCGCAAAATACCCCGTCAACATTTCATATAACGAAGGTTGGGACATGCTATTTTTCTCCAAGTGGTTTTAAGGTCATGGAGTTATCTGCGAGAGTGAGCAAGCGAGGGTCATCCGGTAATAACTGTTTTTTGGGGATCACAACACGCCAGTCATCAGTGATAAGGTCGGGATGATGGAACATTACAGCGATAGCAACGAATTCTGCACCTTCTTCAAGAGGCATATCAAGCGAAATAGATTCTCCTGGACGAATGCGTAAATCTTTCTGTGTCACGATGGAAGGCTTAAGCACTTGGCTATCTTTTGCAAATAAAGAAGCGTAATCGCTCTCATCAAAGCTTTCACTGTCCTTTAATTGGTAGACGCGAATGATGGTGGATAAGGATGCGCCTGTATCATCGGTGTTTAATGCTTCACGCGCGACAAAATCAAGGTGGACGATTTTCACTTGTTTATAAAATATCGCGTTTGCTGCACTGCGAGTGCCATCGCTGACCATTTGAGTGAGCCCGCATCCTGTGAGGTTTAATGTTGCTAGAAGCACCAATGTTTTGCCGCAAAATGGCAATAAAGGGATGTGTTTCATCGGAGAGTCCCAGAATTAGAATCGATAATTAGCATAATGTGAGGGCGGCATAGAGTGTGATGTTGCCGATAATCGCTGATAGCGCCCTAAATTTAAGGTAATAATGTGTTCTCGGTGAGGGGCATTAGGGGTTAATGCGCCCATCGCGGCGGTACGCCCCAGTTGAACACCTTGGTGAGATTGCGTGCTTAACGTTGCGTTAGGGAGTAATTTTCTGGGTAATTTGAGACAAAGACGGGCATTGACTCTTGAGCCTAGGTAAACATGCAACAGCGCCATTAAATCTTGATACAGCAATCCATCCGGTAACCAGTTGCGGGCTTCCTCAAGGTTATTGGTTTGTAAGACAATCAAAATTTGGCTATTAACATCAGTCGCATACTGACCTAAAACGGGTTTATTCATTAAGGTGATGGGCGTTTTGCAGGATAATCCGGTTTGGCGCGTTTGTTCGATGCGCCTTGGATCATGGGGTTTGATTTTAACGTGGGTATCAGGTGCGAGTAATTTGACTAATGAGATAACGCCTTCGGCGGTACGAGTCGGAAAACGTAGTGTGCCCAATAACGCTAAAAATCGGGACAAGGGGGCTTGTACATGTTGAGCTGTGCCGGGGATCCCTAAGCCAATTAATCCATATAAATACTGGGAAGTTTCATCTTCACCACCCGCGGAAAAGGTCGCTGGGTAGGAGTATTTTCGCCAAATACGGTAAAACTGTGTCGTGAGCCGATGATTAAAAATATCTAAAAAATCCGTTAGAGATTCGGTGCCTTCACGTCGTTGAGCGATATCATCGAGATAGCTTGTCGGTAGTGGTGAAGTGACGCCATATAGCCCTAAAAAGGTCGTTCGAATACTGGGCGTATTGCTATCTCGGTAGCGGTCTTCAATGTCGATGCCTTTAATTTCGGTGACAGGAAAACCCATCCCTCGATGGGGACGAAACCGGATAACATCTGTTTTCGGGTCTTGGGTGCTGCCAAGGGGTGGGCGCTGTTTATTACTCTGTTCTATTAGTTGGCAAAACCGATAGAAGTTAACCCGTGGTAGACGCTCCCCTAGCGCATCAAAAAGCTGATTTACTGAGGATGATTCTCTGTCCATGTGAGGCTTTTCCCTGTTGGTAAAATATGGAGAGTCAATTGGTTAAAAAGATGCACGTCGGTATAGAGGGCAAAAAAGCGGTTGAGCATTTCACCAAATAAGTGGATGTCGCCTTCACCGTTAAATCCGCTGCTATCAAGGGTGATATCGATGGCAATACCGCGCTGTAAAAAGCCTTTTTCGAAGCGTTCGATAAGATGCTGTTCAACGTGGATCATGGCATCGAGTTTGCGGCTGTTTAAATCATCTTCTCGCCAGTCATAGAGCGCTAATGTGCCGCGCAATACCTCTACGTTGTCCATCATATTGAGGAAACTGGCGCCAAGATGACTGAGTACGCGCCAATGAAATCTGTCTTCAGCGGGAGGGTAGCAAGGCAGAGTCGGTTTACATAAATTACGAACCCGCAGTTGTGTCTGCAAGGTTTCTTCCGTTCTGTGCAGCAAAGTGCTTTGTAGCGCTTTGCGCGGAAGTTGCCCGTTCGTGCCGGTTAATTGCAACGATAAGGTTTCACTTTCCAGAGTGGCGGCCGGCTGTTCGCGTTCTCCGCCCAAAATTAGCCACGTATCATGCAACCCGCTGACACCACGCTTAACGCGAGTGTGGTAGTAGTGTTCTGGTGCACTGCGGCGCAACATACCGCCGCGATGGCGAAAACTGCTAAAGGGGACATAGTGAATATGTTCACCGCGGCGTGTGCCATGAACTGTGTCAACTGAATAGATTTCGGTATGCCCGTCTTGTAGGCGCCGAGGGCGCAGCAGATACTCACTTTCTAACCCGTTAACAGTGAGCGGATCCGCCTCAATATTAAATAAATTAATGACGGGAACACTGTGCAGCTTTACATTGTCAGCGCTTAACGGAATGTCACTGTCCCAAAGCGTATCAAGCACAATTTCCAGTTCAAAATGACTTAACCCTTCAGGTAAATTGATTTCTCCAAGTCCTTGTAAATT
The DNA here is from genome assembly GCF_028484855.1 of Providencia sp. PROV033. Taxonomy (NCBI): domain Bacteria; kingdom Pseudomonadati; phylum Pseudomonadota; class Gammaproteobacteria; order Enterobacterales; family Morganellaceae; genus Providencia; species Providencia sp. PROV033. The sequence goes on from NZ_JAMPSW010000041.1 coordinate 28,639, forward strand.
GACGAAGAGAAACTTTTCACGAAAAGAAAAATACTCGAGCAGTAACTGGTAGCCACTAAAGGTACTGTCGCCTTTGGGCCACAGTTGATCTTCCTCGGCAAATCCACCAGGAGAAAACCACAGAGGTAAGCGAATTCGGTCTGGTGATGATGGTAGGCGAATGTAGGTAGCCGCCACTTGCTTAGTCAGTGCTAAGTGCAATGCATAGGTCGTTGGGACATCGCCAGCCAGATAAAAGGAGAGGGTATCTAGCGCGGTTTGTTTCCAATCAGCGAGCTTCGCACAATCGAAGCGTAAGCGGATCACGGAACGCCCATCGGGCTCAGTGGCTAAATTAACCGAGGATAATGAAATGGGATTGAGTGTTAAATCTCGTGTTGTTCGATAGCGGCAAACGGTTTTTTTAGGACCAACCGGACGCGAAAGCACTTCAAAATTAGCGGGGAGCACGGATGAAAGTTTCATGTCGTGAATATCCGGTGCGAGCTCAACCACAGACAGTGACGGAATGGTTTGTAAGTAATGAGGCCAAAGGAGGCTAACGAGACCTTCCGTTAATTCCGGTAAATCATCATCAATTTTTTGGCGCAATTGCCCCATAGAGAAGGCAAAACCTTCAAATAATCGTTCAACAAAAGGGTCGGGGATGCCCGCTTTATCTAAATCTAATAATGCCGCACGTTCGGGGTGAGCTTGAGCGAACTCTTTTGCTGCTTCACGCAGATATCGCATCTCCGCATCATAATAGCGAAGGGTTAAATCATCCATTAGTGTGGTTCTCTTTGATTAATTTAGGGATAGAGCACTAACGCTCGCACAGGGTCTAATCGTGTTAGCTGAGCCAGTAACTCAGACATTTGGTGATGTAAATCAGCTTTATCCGGGGTATTACGCTGTGCTTTGCCGCGTAACAGTTGCAGCTGGCGAGCTTTCACTTCAAATAGGGAATGCGGCTCCCAATCAGCAAGGCGCATCTGTTCAGCGCTACGGTCTAATTCGCGAAGTAAATTGAGTGCCAAATCATGACGAGAAAATTGTTCAGCCACTCTTGCCATCACTAATTGCAGCAACCATTTTTGACGGGATGTTTGGATATTCGGTCGTGACATTAACCAAGCCAATGCGGTTTCAACGCCTTCAGTGTCAGCTTGGGTTAACGCTTCTTGCTCTAAGGCGAATATCGAACTGTTATCATCGTCATCAGCACCTTGAACGGGCATGTGATGGAGGGACTGAATATTGTCTTCCAGAATATGCTGTTTAATCCACGCTAACGTGACTTCATCAGCGAAAGGCGTGCCATCTTCCCAAGCAAGATGTTCTAAACCCGGTAAGCGGAGTAAGAACTGTTTTAAATCAGAAGCAATCACATCCGCCCAACCATCCCATGGGGCTGGGGATTTACTCAATGCTTGGTGCAAATACCACTGTACATCAAGCCAAAAATGGTTAACGCCTTCTGCAAATAATCTATCCGCTTGTTCGGTGAGTTCGAGCCAATTTTGTTGCAGATATAAACGTTTGAGTTGGGCTTTGGCATCTGAGCGTGGAGGGGCTAACCGAGTGCATCCATGCTGATTTTGTGGCGGGGATTGGTGCAGCGTATCCCAGCGTACGGAGGTCATCAGCCTGTGACCCGATAACCAGCCGTTGGGTTGATTACGTAAGTAATTGGCGAGTACCTTGGCTTGGTCAAGCAATTCTCGACCCGACTGAATCGGTGCGATAGGACTGATACCCGAGGCCGTTTGTTTCGTGGATGTATGTTCGGCTGATTTAATATTTTGGGGAACAACACTGTCTGCACCACCAGATTGTGCAAGGCGATTTTCTAATGCACGCAGTAACGGCGCAAGATTTGGGCGGTTTGGCTCATCCCATGCACTAAATTCATCCACAATGGCACTAAGTAGTGCCACGATGCGTGCAAATTCATTGCTATCGACTTCAGGATAAAGGGATAAGCTGTCGATGACCCGTTGACCCGCCAACCATTCAATGGCAGATTTTCGGCTATTTGGACGATTTGGTAACAGCTCGTCGTGGTAACGGTGAAGTAATCCAACCAGTAACCCTAGCCCATCGGCTAAGCCTGTTTCGCCTTCGCGATGTAAGCGCGCCCAAATGTAGTAGGTTATGACACGTACGTCTTTACATACGTTAGTTAACAAATTTTCGGCAAGAGCGCAGATCAGCTCAGTATCTGAGCCTGAGAGCTTGTTGACTTCTTCTTTCATGCGTTCGAAGTCATCGTCGTAGCCGGGATCATCGCCAACTGGGTTTTCAGCCGTAATGGGTAATAACCAGCGCTCCCATAACACGACTTGTTGCTCCACTAATTGATTAGCGGCAAGCGGATTTCCAGTAAAGCAGGCTGTACGCAAAGCAGTTAATAAAGGCATAGGTGATGTCCTATCGATGGCTAATCCAAAAAGATTTTTTCAGGCAGAACAAAGTTGCGTAGCGTCAATAACGCTAGCGGACCTTGTCCCATCTCGGTACGAAGCTGATAATTGAGGGTATTACCATCCGGTGCAGTCCATGTGACGGTGTAGCTGCTGGTACTTCCGGCATAAGGAGCAACATGGGCGGCTTCAAGTAAGCGGATTAATCCCCAAACACCACGGTGGTCGGCATAGAGTCGCGTGCCTGATGATGTCGTCATCCAAGTCAATGATGCCCCTGACGCGACCGTATCCGCGGGCCAAACAAACCGCTGCCATTCAGGGAATTGGTTATCGTAAGTGAGATTTTGTTTATCGATCACCAATATCGTCTGCATAACATGTTTACTGGTTCCTGGGCGCATTTCGAAATAAAGTCGAGCCTCACCATTAGCGAAGGCGACGTCACCTAATTCGGTCAAGGTATCTAATGCGTTTAAAAAAGCAGGATTAAAACGCAATCCTTGAGCATTCGTACTATTCGGTACCCAGTGATTCCCTTCTTTGCGTAACACGCCTTGCAGACGGGTTTCTAAGAAACGTTGAATACGCCCGTTATCAGGGCGAAGATATTGCGCCATCAGCGGTAAGGAAATGTCACTTTGAGTCTCTTTCAAAGGGTAGCGCCCGCCAAAGGCGCTGTTCCACTCATTGACAATGGCATTTTGCCACTCACTATTGATCCCTTGAGCCGTTGGCGTGAGTAATTGTTGCCAAGCTTGCGTCATTGGCTCAACGAGCAGCGAGTCACCAAAGCTTTGCCACTCTTGCCCAAAGCTTGCGGCAATCAGGCTTCCCATGTCTTTTGTTTGGGCAAAATCAACATTTTTGCCTTCTAAAATACTTTGGGCAAAGTCTTGGGACATCGCTTGTGGGTCAGGTGCATTGACCACTTGCTGAAGTTTCAATCTTACTCGAGTAATGCGGGTTAAATAAGCTTGCAAGCTGAGGTTATCGCTGGCTTGAGTGTTGGTTTGTGGATCGACAAAATTCAGGATAGGCGCAAAGGTATCTTCAAGAGGACCTGTAAAATCGGCTTTCTGACTAATGACCGGTTTCTGTTCTTTATTAAGCAGGTCTTTCGCGGAGTTCATAAAGGAGTCGGCGAGCTTTTCTTGTTGACGTCCGGTTTTCCCTTGATAAGCCACGGTATTCATTAGTGCAATTACAGGCGATTGGCGCACATCGCTCATTAAAGATAATTGGTCGATAGTATCGGATAAGCTTTCAGTATGACGCCATTGCAAACTGTTTAAGAAATTTAACCAGCTATCTGAAAAATCAGCAAAATAACGTTCAGTAAGCTGCTGCTTAAGTGCATCAGGCGAAATATCTTGGCTAAGTTCATGCTGGCTATCACTCAATACCCAATCAATTTCATTGCGACGTGATTCCACCACTTTCTTAATGGCGGGTTCAATCGCTTCTTCCCACGCTTTGCGGGTAAAAATACCCGACACAAACTCATCGGTAGTGAATAAAAAGCGGGCATCGGTATCGCCCGTCATATCATCTAAGGTCATATCAGGGAACTGATGCTGCGCTTGTAGTAACACTTCTTGATATAGCGTAGCACTTTCGCTGCGTTGACCAATTTGTCGAATGAGTAAGGTACGGCTTTGATTAATCAGGTTATTGTTCGCAGTTAATTGCCATTCGGGGTGCTTCGGTAGCTGCTGGGCATAGAACATGAGTAACTCTTTGCCAAGGGTTTGCCATTCGCCTTCGTTCATTCCTTGTGGGACGGGGAGGGTCGTGAGCACGCTATTAGTAAAAAATGCCGGATCCATGCGCTCAGGGGTACTCATCATTAAGTAGGTTTTTAGGCTTTGATACGCCCCTTGGGTGGCTTGACGACGGTCATCACTGTTAGGGGATAACTGGGCATAGGCTTGTAATTGTTGAGTCAATTGTTGAGCGAGGGTATCACGCAAAGGCGGTAATACCGTTTGTTGGTACAGTGGCCACAAACGTGTTAATAGCGCTTCATTACTGTCCAAACCAAAATGAAGCCAGAAAGGCACTGAGCTTTGTTCGCGATGATTGAGTAAACCTAAGGTTTGCTGAAAATCATACTGGGCTTTGAGGCGTTCAGTTTCCGGTAATTGGCTGTTAGCGGCGACGCTCGCACTTTGGTAGCTCTCTTCGATGAGCTGGCGATTGGCAAGGTAAGAGACAATCATCCCTGCGCCCCACAAGGTCATGGCGGTGGCAGCGCCATATTGAACGAGACGTTTTTTGTCAAAGCCTAAAGAGGCTGGCTGTAAACCGGATGCCAGTTCAGATTGTACATTCAACCAGCTTGTCCAGCGGGTATCAGGGTGCCAACTATTGGGCAAGCGTTGCTGATTTAACGGATTGATAGAAGGGCTAAATGCGATGCCGGAAAAAGGCAGCGTACGTAATTGGGTATTGAGTGGCGCTAATGCGGTCGCAAGCTGCTGGCTTCCCCCGTTTTGTAAAAATTGGGCTAAGGCGAGTAGATAGGTGTGTTTCTGTTCACGCAGTAACGCTTGGGTTCCGTTGACCACAAGAGCAGGGATCAGGCTTAATAAGCTAGGGGATAGCGCTTCGGCAGGCATATTTTGCTCTGTCATGCAGAGAATAGAGGGCGTTTCAACCGCACTGAGGGACTGTTGGTCACTGACACTCCATACCCAAACTGGCGCACGCCAACCTAATTCTTGGAAGAGGTTTTGGATGGCACGCCCTGCATTGTGGGCTGTTGCGGTATTGAGGTTAGTGAACGTGACGCTGTTGTCTAAAAGCTGGGAGGAAATGCTGTTTTCTGTCACCCAAATCACGCCATCGAGCGGACGACGTCGGCGCAGTTGTTTGAGGGTCTCTAGTCGCTCAGAGTCAATGGAACTCCCGATATCACCACCGTAGATGAGTAGTGTGCCATCACACTCTTGCCAGATTTCTTGAGTCAGGCTAGGGGCCAGTTTTTCGACGGCGGAATGGGAACCGAGGAGGAGCTGGATGGAGACTTTGGAATGCCAGAAAGTGCCGTATTGGGATTTTAGGGTATTTAGGACTTCTAACAATAAAACATTCTCTATGTCATCATGATTTTTAATGAGATTATCTGAGGCTTTTTTTGTACCACTATAAGCTTGTTTACCAATCCAGCGGCTAACAGTAAAAACAATAATAGAAGCCAAGCCAATAAAACCAGTTACCCATACGAGGGTATTCAAAGCATCATATTGTTTTTCCGAATTAGGCTGAATTTCTAATATTTCTGGTGAGAAATAAATAATGAAGCCAAGGGTTATAGCTATGCTGAATAACACTAATAGAATAACCCATGGTTTTTCTAAATTTTTTAGTATGGAGATTAAATAAGATTTCATATCGTGGCTCCAGATACGATGAAAATAAAGTAATTAATGTGTTTCAATGTAATGAAGC